>NZ_QUCZ01000003.1:0-294235 GCF_003473885.1 Dorea sp. AM13-35 | reverse complement strand
CATAACGTTAGGAAGGGAACCCGGTGAACTGAAACATCTAAGTAGCCGGAGGAAGAGAAAACAACATGTGATTCCGGAAGTAGCGGCGAGCGAAACCGGAAGAGCCCAAACCGGGATGCGTGCATCCCGGGGTTCGGACCGCACAATTGATTCAAGAGTCTTAGCAGAATGGTTTTGGGAAAGCCAGCCAGAGAGGGTGAAAGCCCCGTAAGCGAAAGGACGATTGACAAGGCGGTATCCAGAGTAGGTCGAGACACGTGGAACCTTGACTGAACACGCGGGGACCACCCCGTAAGGCTAAATACTCCTTAGTGACCGATAGCGCATAGTACTGTGAAGGAACGGTGAAAAGGACCCCGGGAGGGGAGTGAAAAAGAACCTGAAACCATATGTTTACAAGCTGTGGAACCACTTTAAATGTGGAACCGCGTACTTTTTGTAGAACGGTCCGGCGAGTTGCGCCGGCTGGCGAGGTTAAATCCTACAGGGATGGAGCCGAAGGGAAACCAAGTCTTAATAGGGCCAGAGTCAGTCGGAGCAGACCCGAAACCGGGTGATCTATCCATGTCCAGGTTGAAGTTGCCGTAAAAGGCAATGGAGGACCGAACCCACATCCGTTGAAAAGGGTGGGGATGAGGTGTGGATAGGGGAGAAATTCCAATCGAACCCGGAGATAGCTGGTTCTCCTCGAAATAGCTTTAGGGCTAGCCTCATACAAGTCTTGCGGAGGTAGAGCACTGAATTTCCTAGGGGGCGTCAAAGCTTACCGAAGAATATCAAACTCCGAATGCCGCGTAGATGATGTATGGGAGTCAGACTGCACGAGATAAGTTGGGTAGTCGAAAGGGAAAGAGCCCAGACCTGCAGCTAAGGTCCCAAAATGTGTGTTAAGTGGAAAAGGATGTGGGATTTCGAAGACAACTAGGATGTTGGCTCAGAAGCAGCCATACATTCAAAGAGTGCGTAATAGCTCACTAGTCGAGAGGTCCTGCGCCGAAAATGTCCGGGGCTGAAACACACTACCGAAGCTCAGGAATCAACGAATGTTGATTGGTAGAGGAGCATTGGATACGAGACGAAGCAGTACCGATAAGGAGCTGTGGATTGTATCGAAGAGAGAATGCCGGAATGAGTAGCGAGAGGAAGGTGAGAATCCTTCCGGCCGAATATCTAAGGTTTCCAGAGTAAAGCTGATCTGCTCTGGGTAAGTCGGGGCCTAAGGCGAGGCCGAGAGGCGTAGTCGATGGACAACAGGTTGAGATTCCTGTACCTTAAGTAAACAGAACTGTGGGGACACGTGAGGAGAGCACAAGCCGGGAATGGAAAGACCGGTGCAAGCGAGGTAGGAGTGCAGCTGGCAAATCCGCTGTACAATCTGAAGACGTGATGCGGACCGAATAAAGAGTAGGGAAGTGTGTGAGCCATGCGTCAAGAAAAGCCGCTATTGTTTTACTTAAGCCCGTACCGTAAACCGACACAGGTGGATGAGGAGAGAATCCTAAGGCCGACGGGAGAAGCATTGTTAAGGAACTCGGCAAAATGACTCCGTAACTTCGGGAGAAGGAGTGCCAGTGAAAGCTGGCCGCAGAGAATTGGCCCAAGCAACTGTTTAGCAAAAACACAGGTCTATGCAAAACCGAAAGGTGAAGTATATGGGCTGACGCCTGCCCGGTGCTGGAAGGTTAAGGGGAGAGGTTAGCGGTAACGCGAAGCTTTGAACTTAAGCCCCAGTAAACGGCGGCCGTAACTATAACGGTCCTAAGGTAGCGAAATTCCTTGTCGGGTAAGTTCCGACCCGCACGAAAGGCGTAATGATTTGGGCACTGTCTCAACAATGCACCCGGTGAAATTGAAATACCAGTGAAGATGCTGGTTACCTGCGCCAGGACGGAAAGACCCCATGGAGCTTTACTCCAGCTTGATACTGGGATTCGGTATTGCATGTACAGGATAGGTGGGAGACTGAGAAGTAGTTACGCCAGTAGCTACGGAGTCGCTGTTGGGATACCACCCTTGCAGTATTGGATTTCTAACCAGCGGCCTTAAACAGGTCGGGGGACAATGTCAGGTGGGGAGTTTGACTGGGGCGGTCGCCTCCGAAAGGGTATCGGAGGCGCTCAAAGGTTCCCTCAGAATGGTTGGAAACCATTCGAAGAGTGCAAAGGCAGAAGGGAGCTTGACTGCGACACCGACGGGTGGAGCAGGTACGAAAGTAGGACTTAGTGATCCGGTGGTATAAAGTGGGATTGCCATCGCTCAACGGATAAAAGCTACCCTGGGGATAACAGGCTTATCACTCCCAAGAGTTCACATCGACGGAGTGGTTTGGCACCTCGATGTCGGCTCATCGCATCCTGGGGCTGAAGTAGGTCCCAAGGGTTGGGCTGTTCGCCCATTAAAGCGGTACGCGAGCTGGGTTCAGAACGTCGTGAGACAGTTCGGTCCCTATCCGGCGTGGGCGTAGGATATTTGAGAGGAGCTGTCCTTAGTACGAGAGGACCGGGATGGACTGGCCGCTGGTGTATCTGTTGACTACCAAGGTCATGGCAGAGTAGCCAAGCCGGGACGGGATAAACGCTGAAGGCATCTAAGCGTGAAGCCCCCCTCAAGATGAGATATCCCTACGTAAGTAGTAAGACCCCTTGAAGACGACGAGGTAGATAGGTCAGAGGTGGAAGTGTGGTAACACATGGAGCTGACTGATACTAATCGGTCGAGGGCATGACCAAGCAAGGTGATAGGTAAAGGATGAAATATTTCTTATATGCAGTTTTGAAGGTACATAACCTTTATATGGCCCAGTGGCTCAGTTGGTTAGAGCGCCGCCCTGTCACGGCGGAGGTCGAGAGTTCGAGTCTCTTCTGGGTCGTTTATATGGGATCATAGCTCAGCTGGGAGAGCATCTGCCTTACAAGCAGAGGGTCATAGGTTCGAGCCCTATTGGTCCCATAGATATGGATGGATTCCCGAGTGGCCAAAGGGGGCAGACTGTAAATCTGTTGGCAACGCCTTCGAAGGTTCGAATCCTTCTCCATCCATTAGCCAACATGGCTTGTGCCGATGTGGCTCAATTGGCAGAGCAGCTGATTTGTAATCAGCAGGTTATCGGTTCGAGTCCGATCATCGGCTTTATCATGAAAATGATAGAATTAAATATTATCGCGGGGTGGAGCAGTCTGGAAGCTCGTCGGGCTCATAACCCGAAGGTCGTAGGTTCAAATCCTGCCCCCGCAATTCTGCCCAGATAGCTCAGTCGGTAGAGCAGAGGACTGAAAATCCTCGTGTCGCTGGTTCGATTCCGGCTCTGGGCATTTGTCTTAGTAAGACATTTGGTACGGGCGTGTAGCTCAGGTGGTAGAGCACTTGACTTTTAATCAAGTTGTCCGGGGTTCGAATCCCCGCACGCTCATAGGAATGAGAGAGAAGTAGTATTAATTTAATACTGCTTCTTTTTTATATACGAAATCAAACAAGAGAAAATCTGCATAATTGTTTATAGAATTATTATTGACAAAAAGAAAAAATTTGTATATTCTAATAACACAATGATAAAAGGGAGTAACTGGCATCAATTAATGATGTTTACGACGTCGTCAGTACGATGAGTGATCATCCGTGTCGTAATGAAATGGTGAGACTTTTATTGCATATTTTATATGCAATAAGGTCTCTTTTTTGTTATGGCGACGAGGAAAATGCGCCATGCTTGCATGGCAGCATTTGACGACCGCTAATCAGCGAATAAAACTCGCAGAGCGTGTTTTATCGCTGTTATGACGACAAGGAAATTTATGAAGAAAAGCATTTAACATCATAAAAGAGTGAATACTAAAAGAGATATTATTGCAGGAAAGGTAGAATGAATATGTTGACAAATGAACAGGCAAAAGAAAATCAAAAAAAATATGGATGGAACGAATTGACAGAGGGAAAGAAAAAAAGCTGTATTATATTATTTTTGGAGCAGTTTAAAGATTTTCTTGTAATTATATTGATCATATCTGCAATAATATCCGGAATTCTGGGTGATGCAGAGAGTGCTGCAGTTATTTTCCTAGTTATTACAATGAATGCCATTTTAGGAACAGTACAGACATTAAAAGCGGAACAATCTTTAAAAAGTCTGAAACAATTGTCAGCACCGGAAGCGAAAGTAGTCAGAGACCATGCGGTGATACAGATCCCGGCAAAAGAAGTTACGATAGGTGATGAAGTGCTTATTGAAGCGGGGGATTGTATTCCGGCAGATGGTAAATTGATAGAAACGGCAAGCTTAAAAGTAGATGAGAGTGCATTGACGGGAGAAAGTCTGTCGGTGGAGAAGAATCTGGAAGATGTTCCGGAAAATGCAGCAATCGGGGATCGGACGAATCAGGTATTTTCAGGAAGCTTTGTGACGTATGGTCACGGACGTTATGAAGTGACAGCAATTGGAATGAATACAGAGATGGGAAAGATTGCTTACCTGTTGAAGAATACTTCTGAAAAAATGACACCATTACAGAAGAATCTGGATGATTTCGGAAAGAAGTTATCCATAATGATTTTAATATTATGTGGAATATTATTTATTTTAAGCATTTTACGTGGGGATAACATTTTAAATGCATTCCTTTTTGCTGTAGCATTGGCGGTTGCAGCAATCCCAGAAGCTTTAAGTTCTATTGTGACAATTGTTCTTTCATTTGGTACACAGAAAATGGCAAAAGAACATGCAATTATAAGAAAATTACAGGCAGTAGAAGGACTTGGAAGTGTTTCTGTAATCTGTTCTGATAAGACCGGAACCTTAACACAAAATAAAATGACAGTAGAAGACTATTATATTTATCCAAAGCGAATCTCCGTGTCTGAGCTCAATTTTGAAAATGATTCGGAAAAGGAATTGTTGATTTCCAGCATTTTGTGTAATGATGGAATGATCACAGATGGAGAGCAGATTGGAGATCCTACGGAAACGGCATTACTCGCAGTTCTGCAGGAAAAAAAGTATATAGAATATTCGTTTTCTGATGTCAGAGAAGCCTGTCCGAGATTATCGGAGATACCATTTGACAGTGACCGGAAAATGATGTCAACGGAAAACAAATGTGATGGAAGATATGTAATTTATGTAAAGGGTGCAGTAGATGTTCTTTTAAAGAGAATTACACATATCCGAAAATATGGAAGTGAAAAGCCGGAATTGATTAATGAGGAGGACAGATTATATATTGAAAAACAGAATCTTGAATTTTCACGAGAAGGGCTTCGTGTGCTGGCATTTGCGTACAAAGAATTAGATGCAGAGAAAGAACTTACTTTAGAAGATGAAAATAATCTGGTATTTTTAGGATTGATTGCAATGATGGATCCGCCACGGCAGGAGTCAAAACAGGCAGTCAAGGAGTGTATTAAAGCGGGAATCCGCCCGGTCATGATTACTGGTGATCATAAAGTGACGGCTGCTGCGATAGCAAAAAGAATTGGTATTATTAAAAATGAATCGGAGGCATGTGAAGGGGCAGTTATTGAAGAAATGTCAGATGAAGAACTGAGGACATTTGTAGAAGGAATTTCAGTATATGCGCGTGTTTCGCCGGAACATAAGATCCGGATCGTGCGTGCATGGCAGGAACGTGGAAATATTGTTGCAATGACCGGTGACGGTGTGAATGATGCACCTGCATTGAAGCAGGCTGATGTCGGAGTTGCAATGGGAATTACGGGAAGTGAAGTATCTAAAGATGCTGCCGCAATGGTGCTTACAGATGACAATTTCGCAACGATTATAAAGGCAGTGGAAAATGGAAGAAATCTTTATCAGAATATAAAAAATGCCATTCAGTTTTTGCTTTCAGGAAATTTAGCAGCAATTCTTTCGGTATTATATGCATCTGTTGTTAATTTACCAGTCCCATTTGCACCGGTTCATTTACTTTTTATCAATCTGCTTACGGACAGCCTTCCGGCAATTGCACTGGGGTTGGAGCCGCACACAAAAGCAGTGATGGAAGAAAAACCAAGACCAATGAAGGAGTCAATTTTGAATAGAAGATTTCTCACAGATATAAGTGTAGAAGGTCTGGTTATTGGAATTATGACGATGACGGGATATTTTATTGGCTATAGTGAGAGCGGCGCTCTGCTTGGAAGTACAATGGCATTTGGAATCTTGTGTACCAGCCGTCTGATACATGGATTTAATTGTAAATCCAGAAAACCAATTTTATTTACAAAGCAATTTTTTAATAATCCATATCTGATCGGAGCATTTGGAATGGGATTGCTATTGATCACAGGAGTATTAATGATCCCTGGATTACATGGGATTTTCCAGGTGGCAGCATTAGACTGGCAGCATTTATTGATAGTATACGGTCTGGCATTGCTTAATTTACCGGTTATACAGGGACTAAAATTAATTCGTGTGGGACGAGTTTAATTTTCATATCACTGTTAGCTGCTTTATCATTCGGAGAAAGGTGTCGGTGGCAGATTGTGTGTATAAAAGAGATTATGGAATGAAGGAAAATTTTAGGAGCGCAAAAGTAAAGAACATAAGGAGTAAAGAAATTATATGGAATTAAACCGGGAGAATATGAAAAAAATACGAGAATTAATTTTGTTTACAGCAATTGTAATTGTCTGCTTGTGGAAATTTAATATGGTATTGCAAGTGCTATTGAAAGGATTAAATATATTCATTCCTTTTCTTTTAGGCGGAGCAATTGCATTTGTGTTAAATGTCCCGATGAATTTTGTGGAAAGACATTTATTTTCAGAGGATAAAAGAAAAGGAAAACGCTACATGCAAAAGGCAGCACGACCGTGTAGTATGATTCTTGTATTGATCTTTGTATTTGGAGTTGTAGCTGCGGTGATGTTTGTTTTAGTTCCACAACTGGGAAATACTTTTTCAAATCTAGGGAAAAATGTTCAGATATTTCTTCCACATGTACAGGCATGGGCAAAACAAGTTTTCCACAATAATAAGGAAATTATGAACATTGTGAATAATATTGAATTTGACTGGGATAAGATTATGAATACCGGAATCGGTTTCTTTAAAAATGGTGCCGGAAGTGTGCTGGATTCCACAATAACAGCGGCAAAAAGTATCGTGAGTGGAGTCACAACATTTTTTATCGCATTTGTATTTGCTATCTATATCCTTTTGCAAAAAGAGAAGCTGGAAATCCAGGCTAAAAAAGTATTATTTGCTTTTGTACGAAAAGGACGTGCAGAGGCAATAATTGAAGTATGTTCTCTGACATATAAGACATTTTCCAGTTTTCTGACAGGACAATGTCTGGAGGCAGTGATTTTAGGTTCTATGTTTGTTGTTGCAATGACAATTTTCCGTCTGCCTTATGCATTGCTGATAGGAATTGTGATAGCATTTACTGCACTGATTCCGATATTTGGAGCATTTGTTGGGTGTGGAATAGGAGTTTTACTTATTTTTATGGTAAATCCGGCAAAAGCAGCTATTTTTATCGTACTGTTTCTTGTATTGCAGCAGATAGAAGGAAATCTTATTTATCCACATGTTGTTGGAAATTCAGTGGGGCTTCCGTCTATTTGGGTACTTGCAGCGGTTAGTGTCGGGGGAAGTCTGATGGGAATTACAGGAATGTTGATATTTATTCCGATTGTATCTGTGCTATATGCATTGTTTCGGGAAGTTGTATATTTAAAATTGAAGAAAAATAAGATCGATCCGGGGAAGATCCGCTAGCAGGAAAAAGATTGTCTGAGACATTGGTTTTGCAGAAATAATGCGATATAATATACTCCAAAGTAGTAATTTGGGAGGTATTTATGAAGAAGAGAGTAATTACAGTGCTTTTGTCAGGAATGATCGCCATGGCATGTACGATTGGCATGAATCCGGTAGAAAGTCAGGCGCAGGAGAAAGTTCATACAGAGAATCAGATTGCAGTACAGGATGCAGAAGAGACGGATGACAGTGTCATTACTGTAAGTGCAAAGAATGGATCTGATATAGCAAGGGAATTAGATAATGCTTTAAAAGAGGCAAGAGATACAGCTACAGACAGCAATCCGGTTACAGTAAAGGTGGTGGCAGGAAGCTATAAGCTGAGCTCCACGTTACATATTTACAGCAATACGACACTGGATCTGACGGAAGGCGTAACATTTACTTATTCAAGAACATCCAGTAATATGATAGAGACAGGAACAAATGGTACTTATAAAGGACATTCAGATTTTAATGCAAGTTCAGCTTGTAAAGGATATAGCGGATTCCAAAATATTTCTATTATAGGTGGAAAATGGTACGGAAATAGCAATTGTGATTCTTCTTTGATTCGTCTTTTTCATGCAAAGAATATTAAACTGGAAAATGTAACAGTATCAGGTGGAGGATGTGCACATCAGGTAGAACTTGCTGCAATTGATGGACTGAAAGTTAATAAATGTACGTTCAAAGATCTGGCAAGGAGAAAAAGCAGTGGCAATTTAAAACAGGAAGCTTTGCAGTTTGATATTCCATGTGATACATCTATTTATAAAAGTACATATTTGGATGGAACAACAATGAAAAATGTGGAAGTTACGAATTGTTTGTTCCAGAATGTACCACGTGGAGTAGGTACTCATACTCTTCTTAATGGCGCTTACCATGAAAATATTAAGATTATGGGAAATATTTTTAAAAATATACAGGAAGAAGCAATCATTGCATTAACATATTATAACTGTGAGATAAAAAATAATGTCATTGAAAATTGTGGCGGTGGTGTGTTAATTCAATATTTTAAACCACTTTCCAGTTCGGTAATGTCTACAATCTTTGATGGAAAGAAAGTTTACAAAGGACAGGTTCGCCATAATGCTAAAATGGTTGTTGAAAACAACCGTATGACGATTAAGTATACGAAATACAGTGATGAAGTATGCGGAGTTAAAGTTTACGGCAGAAAAGTTAGTACTACAGAAAAAGATAAGAAAAATAAAACAATCCCGAAAAAAGATTATTATATTAGTGGAGTAAAAGTAAGAAATAATGTAATTACTACAGCCGGACATGGTATCCATATGATGGATGTACAGGATAGTGAGGCAACAGGTAATAAAATTACAGGAAAAAATTATTATGCTAAAGATCCAAGAAGGAAGAAATATGATGGCGTATTTGTAGATTTAGGATCAAAAAGAATTACTACAAATTCTAATATAATAAAAAATATGGCTCGAAGCGGTGTGTTTACACAGAATTACAGTACATCAATGATTATTACAAATAATCAGATTTCCGGCTGTAAACAGCATGGTGTACAGATGTTTAATAAGAGTACCTGCGGAAAGCTTTCCAGAAATGTGATCAGTAATATAAAAGAGCATGCAGTACATATTACAAAATCAACAGCCAATATTAGTGGAAATACAATCTCCGGAGTACCATATGGAGTATTTGTATCTTCTGATGCAAAAGGAAAGATTTATCAGAACACATATAAGAGTGGTGTAAAGAAAAAGGTTTATGTTGGTGGTAAGACGTCTGGAATAACATCAAAAGCGCCAAAGATAACAAAGAAATCCGGAAGTAAGACTTCTATGACTGTGAAATGGAAAAAAGTATCCGGTGCAGGAGGATATGAAGTGCAGTACAGCACGGATCCGAAACTTGTTTCGGGTGTGAAAAGTGTATCCTTATCTGCCAAGAAGACATCTGCTTCTATGAAAAAGCCGGCAGCAGGAAAGACATATTATGTGAAGGTGTTTTCTTATAAGAAAGTGAAGGGAATGCAGATGTATAGTTCTGCGAAAGCGATGAAATTGTAAAGCCATTCGGAATGCGCTACGCCGAGCCAGCTCCAACGCGAAAAACGCGTCGTCGCTGTAGGGCTGTCGCCCAATAAGCCTAAAAATAAAGACGCTGGGATTTGATGTAAGTACATCCTTTCCCAGCGTCTTTATTTTTATCCTTACTCGGCTTGTAGCTTAGCCAAAGTATCTCTTAAGCAGTCCTTCGAATGCTTTTCCGTGACGTGCTTCGTCTCTTGCCATCTCGTGTACCGTGTCGTGGATTGCATCCAGATTTGCAGCTTTTGCACGTTTTGCAAGGTCGAATTTACCAGCTGTCGCACCGTTCTCAGCGTCTACTCTGAGCTCAAGGTTCTTCTTAGTGCTGTCTGTGATAACTTCTCCGAGGAGCTCAGCGAATTTAGCAGCGTGTTCAGCCTCTTCGTAAGCAGCTTTTTCATAGTATAATCCAATCTCCGGGTATCCTTCTCTGTGAGCAACTCTTGCCATTGCCAGGTACATACCAACTTCTGAACATTCTCCTTCGAAGTTTGCTCTTAAATCAGCAAGGATGTCTTCGCTTACACCTTTAGCTACTCCTACTACATGCTCAGCAGCCCATTCTCTCTCACCTGTCTGCTCTTTGAACTTGTCAGCACCTACTCCGCAGACTGGACATTTCTCCGGTGCAGCTTCTCCTTCGTAAACATAACCACATACTGTACAAACAAATTTTTTCATAATGTTGATCTCCTTTTCTTATAATTAATTTTTATTGTGTTTTGCAATATCAATATTAGTAATTGTTACTGATATTAATCTACCATACTTATTGAAAAATGTCAATCATTAAATTAACTTTTTTCATTAATTTTTGCCTTTTTTGAAGCATGCTGGACAAATACCAGAAAACAATGTTGTGTGAGATTCTATCAAGCCATCAAAGTTCTTACCTGCAGCTTCGTTCATCTCGTGGAAATACTTTACATCCATATCCAGATCAATGACTGCACCACAGGAAGTGCAGGTAAAATGATAATGTGGCTTCGTACATCCATCAAAACGATCTCCGCCATCCAGCGTAGTGATCTTGAGTGCTTCGCCCATGTCGGCTAAAAGATTCAGATTGCGATATACGGTACCAAGGCTGATGCGCGGAAATTCTTCTTTTACATGCTCATAAACAGTATCTGCAGTAGGATGTTCCGTTGTATGCATAAGATATTCTTTGATACACTCTCGCTGCCTGCTATATTTTAATGTAGCCATAAGCAATCTCCTTTCAATAATAGTAATAATTATTATAATTAGTATAAGATAATGATACAAGATTGTCAACAAGCAATCTGAAAATGTAACAATTTGTAACAAAATACTACATGGAAATGTCGTAGTATATCAAATACTGTAGTGTGATAGAAGCTTAAAAAAGCGTAAATAAGGTTGACATGATTGCGTTTGATGATATAATAATCACGTAACATATGTAACAATTCTGTAATATTTACAAAAGATAAGAAAACATAAAGGAGGGAGTTTATGGATTCTGTTCTTAAGAAAGGATTGTTCTTAGTTACTATAAGTAGCCTTGTGATGGGAATTTCTCCGGAAGTACAGGCTGCGGATACAGATTCTGTTTTACCCGGTGCAGGGATAGAGGAAGTTTTGAATGATTATGATGCTTCTGATCATAAAGTACAGGTAAAAGAGTATCTGGTTCCAACAGAGAAGGGTGAGTATTCAGATATGGCATTTGCGAATGTTCATTCGTTTCTTTATATAAGAAGTGAACCAACAAAGCAAAGCAAGTGGGTCGGCAAGCTTTATCCGGATTATGCAGCGAAAATAAAAGGTCCGGTAGGAGAGTGGACGAAGATCAAATCTGGTGATGTAACCGGATATGTATATTCACAATATATTACAATAGGAAAAAAAGCCCAAAAAAAAGCAAAAGAGATGAAAAAATTTCATTATGCGAGATCCAGAAAAGAGGAAGAAGCAATCCTGGCAAAACAGCGGGAAGCAAGTACAGTCGAAACGAACGATGCGGACGGTGGCAGAGCAGGCAGTGGACAGGCGGTTGTGGAGTATGCCAGCCGTTTTATCGGAAATCCTTATGTATGGGGTGGTACAAGCCTTACACATGGTGCTGACTGTTCGGGGTTTGTACAGTCGGTATATAAGCATTTCGGTATACAACTTCCAAGAACATCGTCTCAGATGCGCAGTGCGGGAAGAGCCGTCAGCTACAGCAATGCAAGACCTGGAGATGTTATCTGCTATAATGGACATGTAGGAATTTATAAAGGAAACGGGCAGATTGTAAATGCGATTAACCGGGCGCGGGGAATCGGAATCTTGTCGGCTACTTATGCTAATATTATAACAGTAAGAAGATTGTTATAAATTATGAAAATGTAAGACAATAAAGGTGAAAGAAATGAATAATTTCTTTCACCTTTTTTTTGTTCTGTAAAGGAAAAAATCAGAAATAGCAAATTGTACAAAAATGTCATATTTTGAAAAAAGCGACGAAATAAAGTTATCCAAGTTATCCACATCAAAATATTGAAAAAAGGTGGAAAAATCGTACTTTGTTGCAATTTATCCACATTATCCACATTATTCACATCGAAAACGGGGGATTATTTTATGTTAAAAAAAGAACGAATGTTTTGTGGAGTTATAATAAAATTCGATTTTTGTCGAAAAAACTCGGCAAAAATGTTGACATTTAAGATGTCAAATATTAATAGTAAATTATAGGAAAATGTTTATACAATGGGAGCGGAAAGAAATGAGAATATCCAGAAGAGGAATTTACACGAGGAATTACACGAGGAAATCCCCTGAAAATGTTTACATGATGAAGAAAAACGGATATAATAAATACCACTGAAGAGAAAAGGAGGTGTCATGATGGCACAGGTTTCTAAAGATATGACAATCGGTGAAGTTCTTGCTATGAACCCGGAGGTAGCTCCGATCCTTATGGAGATTGGAATGCACTGTCTTGGTTGCCCGGCTTCTCAGGGAGAAAGTCTTGCTGAGGCTGCTATGGTTCACGGAATCGACAGCGATTTATTAGTAGAAAAGATTAATGCATTTCTGGCTGCACAATAAGCCAGAATATAAAAGCAGTTTTCGATAATTATCGAAAACTGCTTTTTTCATGCTTAAAATTCCATATTCAAACTGTAATCTGTGGGATGTACAATTAAATAGCTGCGAGCAGCTGGATTGCATTGTCTGCAACAAGTGCTTCGCAATGTTCTTCGAGAAAAGCAAGGATAACTCCGGATGTCTTCTCGGAAGTACCGTATTCTGTCAGCATATTACAGATACGGTTGAAATCGTTAGCAGAATGTTCAGACTGGGATAATGCCAGAATATAAAGGTCTTCTGCCTGATCTTTGTATAAGGTGTTGGAACCGGTGTACATCGTGTTCAAAAGACGAGATGCTAAAAGCACATTGTCCATTGTGGCAAATGAAAACAAGCGAATCTTTGCTACCGGAGAATCTTCAGCAGCTACATTGCTTTCGGAGTTCTCGTCAGTGGCAGAAGCTACATTTGCAGAATCTGTTCTGGCAGAAGAATCTGTTGCCTGTGCATCGGACGGAGAATCTGTCTTGTCCCTGCTTTCGGCTACATCCATCTTCTCTTTTACTTTGCCAAGAAGGTCCAGAAGTGTCTCTGCTCCTTCGAGCTTATTCACTGTTTCGGATTTTTTAGTATCGTTCTCACCCGCCGGTGACGGAGAAAACTTAGAAAATCTGGTGTCAAGTTCTTCCGGATCTTCTACTTTAGTAATTATCAGCACGATAGAATCGGAAGAAGCCGGAATTGCCTCGATCATAAGAGGAATGTCGTTGGCTTCAAATCCAAATTCAAAGGCTGCCTGTTGCATCATATCATGGAAAAGTGATTTTGCTTTTTCGGTTCCATAAGCCAGTTCGCTCAATTGAAGCTGGCGTTCGGCCAAGTCAGCACGTGTTAAAGTACAACGTATCTGATTGTCACTTATTTTCTCAATCTTCATATTCATCACTTCCTTCTAGTTTAGTATAGCATAGAATTTTTTGTATGTTAAATAAAATAAATATAAAATGAAAAAAGGACTTGCTTTTTAAAAAGCTGTCCGCTATAATGACGTTACTAAAAGATAGTTTTCCCGAATAGCTACATTCTTAGAACAAAGGAGGGAAATTTTTTTAACTTTTCTGATATAGCATCTTTATTTCAAAACTATCAACAGATCAATAACATTATCGAACGTCGTTTCAGACAGACATTATCACAGAAATTAAGATCAACATCAATCTATTATGTAAATGAATACAATGCCTTACTGTCTTTTGGTTTAAGCTGCAGGAGGAGAAAAGTGTATCACAATTACAGCATTTTCTTTTGGAGTCTCTGGTATATGCAGCCGTAGTTATTATATGGGAACGGGCATTGAGAAGGAGGAATCCATGGGAGACCATCAGGAACAGCAGGTTCATAGTCTGTTTTCTGAGTTGACAGATTATGAAAAAGAAGGGATTCATATATTGCTGAATGGTCTGCCCGCAAGCCCTATGCAAGTCGTGCAGGCGCATATTATGCGGGAAGACTCAGTGTATATGCGAGATTATGTGTTGAATGAAAAAGGAGACATCAAGGAGCTGTGTTTTAACAACGTGGATCAACGAATTTCGGAACACGAATACCCCTCAAACTAGATTTTGTCAAATAAATAATGACGGGGCACATCTGTTTTGCTATAATAAGGTCTGACAGGAGGTACAGCATGGAAGAAAAAGATATGCAGCCGATGCAGCCGGAAGGCAGCTCACTGACAGGCAGACGAATCAAGGATGGTGCCAGAACGCCAGTTGCGGGCAGAAGAAGTAGCGCTTCAGAAGGACCAGGGATTTCCGGCAGAACAGGAAATTCCGGAAGATCAAGGATTTCCGGAAACAGAAGACTGGTAAGAAGAAAACCGCAATCCAGACGGAGAAGACAGCGGAATCTTATCATTAAGATGAGTGTCGTCCTGATATTACTGATCGTAGCCGTTGTAGGGACATTTTTGTGGAAAAAATACAGCCCTTCCAAGGAGAAAGCGGATCTGAATAAATATTATGGAATAGAAAAGAAAGGCCAGGTGGCGATCACAGTAAATAATAAGGTCGTGGATCCGCATGGTATGATATCCGATGGAAAGCTCTATGTGCAGTATGATGTGATCAGGGATTATGTAAACAGCAGATTTTACTGGGATCCGAATGAGAATATTTTATTGTATACACTGCCGAAGGACATGGTATCAGTCGAGGTCGGAAGCAAAGACTATATGGTGTCCAAGGAACGTAAGAGCGAGAAATATGTCATTGTTAAGACAGAAGGAAATACAGCTTATATTGCGCTTGATTTTGTTCAGCAATATACAAACATTGAGTATGAGGTATATGACAATCCGAGCCGTGTAATGATCGTCAGCGACTGGGGCAAGAAGAAAGTTGCCGAGGTTAAGAAGGATACTCAGGTTCGTTACCGCGGTGGTGTGAAGAGTCCGATCCTTTCAGAGGTCAGCAAAGATGATACAGTTACGATTATTGAAAACGAAGGATCATGGGAGAAAGTCCGCACAAAAGACGGATTTATCGGCTATGTGAAAGACAGTGCACTCAGGACACCGGAGACCAAGAATGTAACCAGAAAATTTAACGAACAGAAATTTACCAGTATCAAGAAAGATTACAAGATTAACCTGGCATGGCACAATGTAACCAATAGTTCCGCTAATAACGGAGTGCTTGAAAAGATAGCAAAAAGTAAAGGGCTTACAACACTTGCGCCGACCTGGTATCATGTAGCAGATACGGAAGGTAATATAAAGTCAATCTCGTCGACAGATTATGTGAACTATGCACATAAAGCGAATATTGAAGTGTGGGCGACCGTCAGAGATTTTGACGGAGGAATCAATTCGCAGAAAGAATCTTATGAATTATTAAGCCATACTTCACGGAGAGAGAAGCTGATCAATCAACTGGTTGCAGAGGCATTGCAGACCGGAATTGACGGAATTAATGTTGACTTTGAAAAGATATCAAAAGAATGTGGTGAACATTATATTCAGTTTATCCGCGAATTATCTGTAAGATGCAGACAGAATGGTCTGGTATTATCCGTGGATAATTATGTTCCGAAGGGCTATAACATGCAGTATAACCGTAAAGAGCAGGGAATCGTAGCAGATTATGTTATCATTATGGGTTATGACGAACATTTTGCAGGATCACCGGAAGCCGGTTCTGTTTCTTCTTATAATTATGTAAAAGAGGGAATCTCTGAGACGTTAAAAGAAGTTCCGGCAAATAAAGTGATCAGCGGAATTCCATTTTTCACGCGTCTGTGGGAAGTAAGAGCGAAAACGGAAGATGAACTTGCACAAGATGCAGGTACAGCGAACGAAGAGTATACCAACAAAGTAACAAGCAAGGCACTTGGTATGGACAGTGCACAGGCTGTAGTCAAAGAAGCCGGTGTCAAGACGACATGGGATGATGAGACGAAGCAGAATTTCGCAAGCTGGACTTCCGGAGATACGACTTACAGCATCTGGCTGGAAGATGAGAAGTCTATGGAGTACAAGCTTCAGCTCATGAAGAAGAATAAGCTTGCAGGTACAGCTGAATGGGCACTCGGACAGGAAAATTCAGATATCTGGCAACTGATCCAGAAGTATGTAAATTAAATATTGAGAGAATAAACATATAAAATGCCTCCGACAGACATATATTATGAAGAATAAAGTCTGGCTGGAGGTATTTTTTTTGCATTTTCCAAATATCCGAAAGAACCGGCATATGACGGATGCGACAGGGAAGAAAATAGAATTTATACTGATTCTTCTGGCGCTTATGGTACTTGTACTGCTTAGTAAAAAATTGGAAAAATATGCATCAGGAGAGATTGTAAAACTGGCAGAAAAAGAGAAAAAATCGCAGGTGATTGTGCTGGATGCCGGGCATGGCGGAAGTGATCCGGGAAAGATCGGAGTACATGAAGAAAAAGAGAAAGAGATTAATCTGGAGATTGCTTTAAAAGTAGAGAAAATGCTGAAAAAGAAGAAAATAAAAGTAATCATGACAAGAACAGATGATCAGATGTTGGATGATCAATCGGATGCAGGACAAAAAGTCCGGGATCTGCGGGAACGGGTAAGAAAAATCAACGGGGAAAAGCCGGTATTTGCAGTTAGTATTCACCAGAACAGTTACCCGGACGCCGGAATCCATGGGGCGCAGGTGTTTTATTACCGCCATTCGGCAGAGAGTGAACAGGCTGCAAAGACAATGCAGGAAGCATTGCGGGCAGCAGATATCGGAAATACAAGACAGGCGAAAGCAAACGATACTTATTATCTGCTGAAACGGACGGAGGTGCCGATAATTATTGTAGAATGTGGCTTTTTAAGTAACCCGGAAGAAGCAAAAAAACTGACAACTCCGGAATATCAGGACGATGTTGCGAAAGCAATTGTAAATGGAATCGTAACTTGTATGGAGAAATAGAGTGTAGTATAATGAGACACATGGAAACGATTATAAAAAGAGTAAAAAAAGGACAATTGGATAAAGATAGTATTGAGATGGCAGGAGCCATTTTAAAAAAAGGCGGACTTGTCGCATTCCCAACAGAGACAGTATACGGACTGGGTGCAGATGCGTTGAATGAGAAGGCAGCAGAGAAGATTTATGCTGCAAAAGGAAGACCTTCCGATAATCCACTGATTGTACACATTACGAATCTTGGTGCATTGGAAAAAATTACAAAAAATGTTCCGGAGGAGACGAAAAAAATCGCAGATGCATACTGGCCGGGACCGCTGACGATGATTTTTGAGAAGAGCGAAGCAGTTCCGTATGGAACGACAGGCGGGCTGGATACTGTAGCTGTGCGTATGCCGAGTGATGAAGTAGCGCGTGCGCTGATTGATGTGGGCGGTGGATATATTGCAGCACCGAGTGCGAATACATCAGGCAGACCAAGCCCGACAATGGCAGAGCATGTAGAAGAGGATCTGACCGGAAGAATTGATATGATACTGGATGGAGGACCGGTTTCTATCGGACTGGAATCGACAATTCTGGATATGACGGTTACACCGCCAATGATCTTAAGACCGGGTGCGATTACAAAGGAGATGCTGGAAGCATGTATTGGCGAGGTGACAGTTGATAAGGCGGTCATTAAGCCGAACCAACGGCCGAAAGCACCGGGGATGAAGTACCGGCATTATGCGCCGAAAGCAGACTTAAGCATTGTAGAAGGTGAGATGTCAAAGGTTATTTCAAAGATCAATGAACTGGCAGCAGAGCAGGTGAAAGCCGGACATAAAGTTGGTATCATTGGAACCGAAGAGAGTGTAGCTAATTATATCTGTGGAGATGTGAAGTCTATCGGAACCAGGGAAGACGAGTCTACGATAGCCGTTCATTTATTTGCCATTCTGCGGGAATTTGATGCCGATCAGGTCGATTATATTTACAGCGAATCTTTTGATACCGAAGGAATCGGAAGCGCGATTATGAACCGTTTGTTAAAAGCGGCAGGACATCATGTCATAACGGTTTAAACAAATCAATATTATAAATTGATATTTTAAAATCAGAACAAGTGTCAAATGAGGAGGAAAAACATGTCTAAAGTACAGGTTATGGATCACCCATTGATCCAGCACAAAATCAATTGCATCCGCAAAGAGGATGTAGGAACAAAGGAATTTCGTCAGATCGTCAGTGAGATTGCTGCATTAATGTGTTTTGAAGCAACAAGAGATCTGAAGCTTCAGGATGTAAAAATCAAGACACCGATCTGTGAAATGGTGGGTAAAGAATTAAGTGGAAAGAAACTGGCAGTTGTTCCGATTTTAAGAGCCGGTCTTGGTATGGTTGATGGAATGTTAAGCATGATCCCGACTGCAAAGGTTGGACATATTGGCCTGTACCGTGATCCGGATACTTATGAACCGGTTGAATATTATTGCAAATTACCGGCAGACTGCGATGAGAGAGAAGTATTTGTCGTAGATCCGATGCTTGCTACAGGCGGTTCCAGTGTGGCTGCTATTCAGATGCTGAAAGACAAAGGCGTAAAACATATCCGTTTTATGTGCATTATTGCAGCACCGGAAGGTGTAGAACGTATGCAGAAAGAGCATCCGGACGTAGATGTTTATATCGGTGCACTGGATGAGCGTCTGAATGAACATAAATACATTGTTCCGGGACTTGGCGATGCAGGAGACCGTATTTTCGGAACAAAATAATTGTTGGAGGATGGCAGATGGGAAGCAAAAGAGAAGATTATATCAGCTGGGATGAATATTTTATGGGGGTTGCGCTTCTGTCTGGAAGACGCTCCAAAGATCCCAATACACAGGTGGGATGTTGTATTGTAAGTCAGGATAACAAGATTTTATCTATGGGATATAATGGACTTCCTACCGGCTGTTCAGATGATGAATTTCCATGGGTAAGAGAAGGCGACGATCCGCTGGAGACCAAGTATGTTTATACGGTTCACAGTGAATTGAATGCGATACTCAATTACCGTGGCGGAAGTCTGGAAGGCGCAAAATTATATGTATCTTTATTCCCGTGCAATGAATGTGCAAAAGCGATCATTCAGGCGGGGATCAAAGAAGTGATTTACGACAGCAACAAGTACAAGGGAACGCCGTCCGTGTGCGCATCTATGCGGATGTTTGATGCAGCGGGAGTTCGTTATCATCAATATCACCGGACGAACCGTGAGGTGCGGCTGGAGCTTTAAAGCATAGGATGACAGAATTGTGAGAATACGAAACAATTCGTAGGGCATCTTTTAAGAATAAAACTTAAAAAAGGACGATATACTGGAAGAAGAACAACCTTAATATCATAAAATGAGAAAGAAGGAATTACATATGCCGGGATATCGGACGCAGGTGCTTGTAAATTTTGTAGTCAGAGCTGTGATAGGAACAGCCTTGATCTTTTTTGTAAATCAGTTTTTAAACGCAAGAGGAATTGACATCCGGGTTGGAATGAACCCGGTGACAGTAGTGACTTCCGGTGTACTTGGAACACCGGGAGTTGCTTTATTATATGGAATTTCTTTTTATAGAGGATTCTGAACGCAGTAGGCGACACTGCAGAAATATTTATCCGGAGCCGGAAGTGCCTGAACCCGCCAGAGCGGATATTTTGTGAGCTGGTACAGACCGGAATCTGAATCGATCTCATCAATACGGAAGGAATCTGCGGAAATGGTAAATCCGGTTCCGATTCCTTTTAAAAATGCTTCTCGTATCGTCCAGTAACGGAAAAAAAGCTGTGTACTTTCCCACTCCGGTAAATGTGCGAATCGCAGTTCTTCATCCGGGTGAAAGAAACGGTGGACAAGGTGGCTGCTGCGTGCATTTTCACGTATTTTTTCGATGTCGATACCGACCGGGGAAGAAAAGGAAAATGCAAACGCAATCTGCTCTTCCGAATGAGAGAGATTAAAGGAAAGCCGTGGCAGATGTCCCAGACCTCTGACTGTAAGTGCATCATAATCCAGATAAAGTTTGCCATGTGTGCCTGTACGAAGCACAAGTTCTTCCGGTGCGATGTGCAGATATTTTCCAAGCAACAGACGTAAGAGAAAGCGCGCAGTCTGATGCTGGATACGGTCTTTCCCCTGTGAATAACCGGCAATCCGGTTCCGTTCTTCTGTGGAAAGAATTTGCGTATCCTGTGCATCTGGTGGGAAATCTTCTGTTTTAAAAAACCAGACGTCTATCGTCTGCATTGGCAGGGTAAAAGCTGCCGAAGATAAATCTGAAAAGTGAAAAATATTTATATTCATGTTGTTATTTCCTGACTGTTTTTTATTAGTATTATATCTTTTGATGTGAAATTTGTATAGAATTTTAAGGAAAATGAAGGACGAAATTTTGGCAGAGTTTCACAAAGATAGAAATTTTCAGAAAAAAGGATAGACAGGAAATAACCGGTAGAGTATAATCGTCCTACAAGTCAAATCTAAGACTTGTGTTGATCTGTTGAAAATAATAATTCTAAGTAATTCATGCCGTATCGGCGTAGGATTCAATGAAGTGCAACAAGTCCATAAGAGTATCAAATCGCAGCGAAAGCGGGCGTAGAAGAAGTGTTTTTACACAGGAGGCAGGCATATGTGAGTAACGGGAATTTAATTATATGTGATCCGGAAGAAGGATATGCGCAGGCACTTGCTTATTATCTGATGCATAAAAAGGAATTTGGCATGGAAGTGCAGGTGTATAACCAGATAGAAAAAGTGCAGGAAATTGCAGACAGAACGAAGATACAGATTTTATTTGTGGCAGCAGAGTACGAAGCAGAAGAACGGAAGAAAGTACCGGCAGAGCAGAAATTTATGCTGACCGGTGCAGGGAACAGCCAGGTTCTGGAAGATGAGACGGCATTATATAAATATCAGTCGGGAGAGAAGATCGTAAAGCTGCTTCTGGAAAATGTTGATGCTCAGGAGTCGGAAAATATTCTCCTCGGACAGGCAGCAGGAAAGCAGGCAGTGAGACTGATCGGCGTGTATTCACCGGTTCACAGGATCGGAAAGACGTCTTATGCATTAAAGCTTGGAGAAGAACTGGCAGTGAATGCGAATGTATTATATCTCAACCTGGAACTGTATAGTGGTATTGGCGGACATTTTGCAGGAGAAGGACAGACGTTGTCGGATCTTCTGTATTATGCGAGACAGGAAAAAGGAAATCTTGGTTTATTTCTTACAACGATCGTGCAGCATAGAAGACATCTGGATTATGTACATCCAATGGCGGTCGCAGAAGACGTAAAGGCAGTAAGTGTACAGGAATGGAAAGATCTGCTTATGAAGATCGCAGAACAGAGTATTTATGAGATGATCGTACTTGATATTGATGAAGGACTCCCACAGGTATATCAGTTATTGCGGGTGTGTACAGAAGTACATGTTCCGGAGATAAGGGACTGTTATGCACAGGCGAAGATCCGGCAGTTTGAACAGGAACTTACGCTTCTGGGTTACGAAGATGTATTGCAGAAAATCAAAAGGAAGGATGTACATGATTGAGGCGGAACAGTTACATGCGAGGATTCTTGAAAAACTGGATCTGACAAGAGAAGTGGAAGATGAAGAACTGACCGGGATTATTTATCAGGTATTACAGGAAGCCGGGCAGAAAGAATATATTCCGCTGAAGATAAGGACAGCGCTTGGAAAGGAACTGTTTAATGCGTTCAGAAAACTGGATCTTTTACAGGATTTTCTGGAGGATGATGAGATTACTGAAGTGATGATCAATGGAGTACAGAGCATTTTCTATGAAAAACATGGAAAGCTGTATGAAGCAGAGAGACATTTCCTGTCCAGGGAGAAACTGGAAGATGTGATACAGCAGATTGTGGCGGGTTCAAACCGTATCGTCAATGAAGCATCACCGATCGTAGATGCGAGGCTGCCGGACGGCTCCCGAGTGAATGTCGTGCTTGCGCCGGTTGCGTTGAACGGACCGATCGTAACGATCCGTAAGTTTCCCAAAGATGCAATCACAATGGAGCAGCTGATTGCATGGGATTCCGTTAGCGAGGAAGTTACAGAATTTCTTGCTATGCTTGTAGTAGCAGGATATAACATATTTATCAGTGGAGGAACCGGTTCCGGGAAGACCACATTTCTAAATGCATTATCTCAATATATACCCAAAACAGAACGAATTATTACGATTGAGGACAACGCAGAGTTAAAAATACAGGATGTAAGCAACCTAGTCAGTCTGGAAGCCAGAAATGCAAATGTTGAAGGGAACGGAGCGATTACGATCCGTGATCTGATCAAATCGGCGTTGCGTATGCGACCGGATCGTATTATTGTCGGTGAGGTGCGCTCGGCGGAAGCAATAGATATGCTTCAGGCACTTAACACCGGACATGACGGGAGCCTTAGTACCGGACATGCGAACAGTCCAAAGGATATGCTCGCAAGACTGGAGACAATGGTATTAATGGGAATGGATATTCCGCTTCCGGCGGTCAGAAGACAGATTGCGTCCGGGATTGATATCATTGTCCATTTGGGAAGATTGCGGGATAAGAGCAGGAAGCTGCTGGCAGTTACAGAAGTGATGGGATACGAAGCCGGAGAAGTGATACTGAAACCATTATATACATTTGAAGAGACAGGAGAAGTACATGGGAAGATTCAGGGGATCTGGAGAAAAGAACGAGAGCTTGAAAATATCACAAAATTACTGGCAGCAGGCTGTAAAACCGGCAGAACGAATGAAAATGGCAGGGCAGACAGCTGTGCTTCTTGCACTGACTGCATGGCTCTATTATCGGGAAATCTGGGCAGTGGTGTTTCTGATACCGGTCGGAATTCTGTATTACCGGATGAAGAAAAAGGAATGCGTGAGGAAAAAACAACAGGTGTTTCTTTTGGAGTTCAAAGAGATGATCCAGAGTCTCGCCGCGGGACTGAACACAGGATATTCAGTGGAAAACGCAGTGCGGGAGACGCAAAAAGAATTAATGATGGTCTATCCCAAAGAGGAAGTTATTTCTAAGGAACTGGCAGTCATGACAAGAAAACTGAGGCTTAGTATGTCGATGGAACAGGTATTTGATGAGTTCGCAAGGCAGGTAGATATGGAAGATGTACGGAATTTTTCAGTTGTATTTACAGCAGCGAAAAAAAGTGGTGGAGATATGATCGCGATCATTCGGAACACTGTGGATCAGATCAGCGGAAAAATAGAGGTAAAGAGGGAGATCGAAACACTTCTTGCGGCAAAGAAATATGAATATAAAGTAATGTCGATCATTCCCTATGCCATTATCGCTTATATGCGGCTGAGTTTTCCGGAATTTATGTCTTACCTGTATGGAAATATATTAGGAATCGGGGTGATGTCTGTATGTTTGGGAATCTATGCCGGCGCATACGTGCTTGGTGCAAAAATGGTAGATATCGAAGTCTGAGCGTGGGTATTGCTGTGAGCATGTTCATTCTGGGGCTTACACTTCTGGCGGTGGATTTCGGACAGACAAGGACAGCGATGAAAGATGGGTTGACAAGAAACCCATCCGGGAAAGGAAGCAGTATGCATGATCTGGAAGCGGTTATCGGCGATTCACAGAAAGAAAAACTGAAAATTGAAGTTGGAGAACAGGAATATACAAAACAGGATATGAAGAAATTTTTCCGGCGCTGTATCAGAAAAATTGAGAAACAGATGCCGGGAGAAAATGAATCACTGGATCATGTAGAACAGGACCTTAATCTGATGACAACGCTGGAAGGAGAACCGGTGGAGATAAGCTGGGAATTATCGGAATACAAGGTTATGAATGTATATGGTGAGATCCAGAAAGAACATGTTCGGACAGACGGTACGCCGATCGAGCTTCATGCAGTACTGACTTATACGAAAGACCGGATGGAACAGGCAAGATACAGTTGTGCTGCAGTGATCTATCCGGAGTCACTCAGCGGAAATAAAAAAGAAACAGCAAGACTGAAAGAGAAAATTGAAGAAAAAGAAAAAGAGACACGGGAAAAGAAACGTTTTGTCCTGCCACAGACACTAGGGCAGAAAGCGGTGAAATATTACCGGGAGATGGATTACCGGGGACTGATCGTAATCGTGATGGGTATTCTTACGGGCGTGCTTTTGTGTGCACTGGAGAAACAGAAAGACGATGAAGCGAAAAAAGAACGGCAGAAGCAGATGCTTCTGGATTACCCGGAAGTTCTGAACAAACTGACGCTGTATTTAGGGGCAGGAATGACATTAAAACGGGCATGGTGGAAGATTGTAACAGATTATGAAGCACAGAGAGAAGTCTGGGGTGAACGTTTTGTATATGAAGAAATGAAACAGACCTGTTATGAGATGGAAAGCGGCATCATGGAGTCAGAGAGCTATGAGCGTTTCGGCAGAAGATGCGAAAGGCAGGAGTATATACGACTCGGCGCACTGCTGTCACAGAATCTGCGTAAAGGTGGAAAAGGACTGGGACAATTGCTGAAAACAGAAGCCATACAGGCGCAGGAAGAACGGAAAGCCCACGCAAAGAGAGCAGGAGAAGAAACAGGAACAAAGCTGTTACTTCCAATGTTCCTGATGCTTGCAGTTGTTCTGGTGATTGTGATCGTACCGGCATTTTTGTCGGTGCAGTTGTAGGTATACTTAAAATGTAAATGGTGTGAAAGAAAAAGGGATACAAAAGTAAAATGAAAATATAAAAAGGAGCGGAAATTATGTGGAGATGGTATCGGTTGAAACAGGTTTTACAGGAAGAAGACGGAATTGGTGTAGTGGAGGTTATTTTAATTCTGGTCGTGCTGATCGGTCTGGTTTTAATTTTCAAATCACAGCTGACCAGTCTGGTAGAGACGATTTTCGAGAAGATCACCAGCGAAAGTTCGGGAATATAGGAGGATAGAATGATGGTGTCAGGTGCAAAAAAAGGAGAAGTGACAGCCTATCTTAGCCTGATATTTATTCTGTTTATATCATTTGTCGGGGGCATTATGGAAAGTGCCTCCGTACAGATGGCAAAAAATTACAGGCGTGCGGATATGAACCGGGCAATGGAGTCCGTATTTGCAGAGTATCAGAAAGAACTTCTGGATGAATATGAGATTTTTGCATTGGAAGCAACTTATGAAACAGGGACGTATGGCGAAAGAAATATAAAGAAACGGCTGGAATTTTATGGGGCTGAAGGAATGGAACAGTCTGTGAAACGGCTCAGCCTTTTGACGGATCATGGCGGACAACCTTTTCTTGAACAGGTGGCGGTTTATATGGAAGAGAAGTATGGAATGGATAAAGTGAAAGACCTGACAGGAAAAAGCGCAGACTGGAAAACACAGGAAGAAGAAGCGGGAAAATACGAAGAAAATGAGAAGAAACAGCAGGGAGAACTGGATCAGTTATTAGAAGAAAATGAAGGAGAACTTCCAGAGAAAGATAATCCGATTGCCCATGTAGCAGGTCTTAAAAAGTCGTCTCTTCCGGAATTGGTGATGCCGAAAGGAAAAGAAGTATCTAACAAGCAGATGAACCTGGCGGACACACTGGAATACAGAGGGAAAAGAGAGGGTTATGGTGACTTCTCGGATGTATCGGAAGGAATTGGAAAATTAGATCATCTGCTTTTGGGAGAATATCTGATGGAACATTTCCCTGATGCAACAAAAGCAGGACAGAAAGGAGACCTGCTGGATTACCAGTTGGAGTATTTTCTGGAAGGAAAAGGAAGCGACCGGGAGAATCTGGAAGCTGTTGTAAAGAAACTGCTGATGTTACGTTTTGTTCCTAATTATATATATTTGCAGGGAAATGCTGCAAAAAAAGCAGAAGCGAAGGCGATGGCATTATCGCTTTGTGCGGTTCTTGCAGTTCCGGCGGTAACAGAGGCGGCAGCGCAGGTAATTCTTCTTGCATGGGCGTATGGAGAGTCGCTTGTAGATATACGAAGCCTGCTGGGAGGAAGGAAGATACCGCTTGTCAAATCAGATGAAAACTGGCAGTTATCTCTGGCAGGATTGTTGAAATTAGGTGAAGACGGAGATTTGAATGATGGAAAAGACTGCAAAGAAGGACTGGGATACCGGGACTATGTGCGCATGTTGTTATTTCTCACGAGTAAGGAGAAATTAGGACTTCGCGCACTGGATATGATCGAAGGTACATTGCGGGGGCGGTTCGGACTTGTTTTCTTCCGTGCAGACCAGTGCATCAGCAAGATAGAAATGAAAAGTACCTGTAAACTGCGGCGTGGGATTACTTATCAGTTTCCAACTTACTATGGATATCGCTAGGGGTGAAGACAGATGCTCTTTCGGACAAATAAAGAAAAACTTTTCATAGAACGAAGAAAGGAGAAGGATTCGTGCCATGATAAAAAATTATAAACTCCCCTTAAGACCTATCGAACGGACATCGTCTGAAAGAGTATCTGTCTTCACCTCTCGAAAAGGAAGTATCACAGTTGAGGCGGCTATAGCAGTGCCGATATTTTTCCTTGCAGTAGTCTGTCTTTTGTATTTGATGGAGATGATGGCAGTGCAGACGGCAGTGCGAAGCGGACTGCAGTACGCAGGAAAAAGGGCAGCGCAGGAATATGCCATAAAACCTTTTATGCAGACGAAGCAATTGGAAAAGGAAGTGATTGAAGGAATCGGTGCTGATCGGTTAGAGAGAAGTATTGTGGAAGGTGGCAGTGCAGGAATCGACTGCAGTCATTCGCAGATGTCAATACGGACAGGAATTGCGAATCTACAGGCGGAATACAGGATTCGTGTTCCAATTCCGATGTTTTCCATCCCTACGATTACATGTGGTGTGGAATTAAAGATCAAGGTGTGGACTGGTTATGAAAAAGAAGGATTTGGAGATCAGCAGAAAGAAACGGTATATATCACAGAAACAGGAATGGTTTACCACAGGGATTATCACTGTGCTTATCTGGATCTGACGATTAAGAGTGTGTCAAATGGACAACTGGATACTCTGCGCAACAGCAGTGGTGGAAAGTATCATCCTTGCGAGCACTGTCATCCGGCAAATGCAGGATCGGTATTTATTACCAATTATGGAAACCGGTATCACAGTTCTGTCTTGTGCAGTGGACTAAAGCGTACAGTATATGCCATTCCGGTGTCGGAGGCAGCAGGAAAAGGAGTGTGTTCAAAATGTGGAAAATAAGTCAGATGGTCTGCCTTGGGATTCTGGCAGGTATGTCTGTTACGGATTTATTATATCGGAAAGTGTCTGGAGAGCTTCTTGCGGCAGCGGGAATTGGAGCAGTCATTTTTCAGATATGCTATGGAAAATGTAATGTCTGGATTCTTGGCGGTGGAATTGCAGTCGGATTATGCTTCCTTGGGATTAGCAGACTGACAGGTGAAGGAATAGGATATGGAGACAGCATCATGATTCTGTTGCTTGGAATTTATCTGGGAATCTGGAAATTGCTGATTGTACTCTCTGGTGCATTTTTTCTTCTCGCACTGGCTGCGGTCGTGTTACTTAGTTATTACAGTATCCGGGGAAAGGGTATGGCGCAAGGAACTGTGGGGATGAAGAAAATTTCCCGTAAGTATGCACTTCCCTTTTATCCATTTCTGACATGTGGATATATATTGTATCTGGTCAGTTGGAAATAGAGCTGGGAGAAGACAAAGCTGAGAGGAGGCAGAAGTGTGAAAAGAAGAAAATTATCAGGAAGCATGACCGTAGAGATGTCTTTCTTAATGCCGATGATATTATTTCTGATCATGGGGTGTATTTTGGCGGTTTTTTACTATCATGATAAAAATATTCTTGGTGCGGCAGCATATGAGACAGCAGTGGTCGGAAGTACAAAAGCAAGGGAAAAAGATGGCGTAGAAGCAGGAAAATTACAGGCATTATATAGAGAGCGGATAAGAAAAAAATGCGTTTTATTTCCAACGAGTCGAGCAAATGTAACCGTCGGAAAAGAAGAAATAGAAGTGACGGTAACCGCGAAAAAAGGAAAATTCAAAGTAGCGGTCCGAAAATGTGCTGCCGTTACAGAACCGGAAAGGAAGATCCGGGAGAAAAAGAAACTGGAGGAATTGGCAAATGGAGCGAAAAATAACAATTGAGGAAGAGACAGAATACAAAGAAGATTATCAGATGCGTATGCTGATGAGTAATGAAATTATAGGAATATTGCCGGTGAGAGGTAGAGGATTTAACGGGCGAAGTTGCTATGATTATAATGTGAGCGGCAAGATTTCTATGCGGGCAATGTATGAGCGAAATGAAATCAGTGCGAAAGACATAAAAATATTTCTGGAATGTTTAAGTATGGCGCTTGAGGAAGTGCAAAAATATCTGTTGGACATTCATTGTATATTATTAAACCCGGAATATATTTTTTATGAGGAGGAGCAGTTTTATTTCTGCTATTATCCACAGAAGACATCGGAATTATGGAAAGACCTGCATGAATTGACGGAGTATTTTGTCAAACATGCAGATTATCAGGATGAGGAAAGTGTACAGACGATCTTTTTTCTGCATAGAGAGACGATGGAAGAAAATTACAGCCTGGATAAGATTATGACAAAGATTCTCTATCAGGAGGATGAGCGAAAAGAAACCAGAGAGAATGAGGACAGAGAGATACAGAAAAAGGAGGTGCAAAACAGGAGGAATCTGTGGGAAAAAGAGGAAGTGCGGTATGATACGAGAGAACATGACTGGATCGCAGAGCAGGAGATGGGAAGTCTGATCATGGAAGAGACGGAGAATCTGTGGACACCGGTAAGGCGTTTCCTTAGAAAACACAAGAAGCCACGCTGGGGTGAATGGGATGATCTTCATATTGAAGAGGAAGAATTATAGATACAATTATGGATGGAATTGTAAAAGAAATTTTGATTTTTATATGTAATATATGCTATACTCAAGAAAAGATATCAGATAATTTGAAAGTGTGGTCTGACTAAATGAGATATAAACAGGAAAAAGCGCCCTGTACAGTTTTATTGATTCTGGCAAATATTATTGTATTCTTTGTACTGACAGCAAAAGGAATGACCGAGGATGCGGAGTTTATGCTTGGACATGGAGCCATGTATATTCCTTATATTATAAATCGTGGAGAATACTATCGATTGTTTACGAGCATGTTTATGCATTTTGGATTCGATCATCTTGCGAATAATATGGTAATGTTGCTTGTTATAGG
The DNA here is from genome assembly GCF_003473885.1 of Dorea sp. AM13-35. Taxonomy (NCBI): domain Bacteria; kingdom Bacillati; phylum Bacillota; class Clostridia; order Lachnospirales; family Lachnospiraceae; genus Dorea; species Dorea sp. AM13-35. Next base: position 264,689 of record NZ_QUCZ01000003.1, on the reverse strand, counting down.
ATGGAATCTGGAAGGTGAGATTGGAAAGATTAAGTTTTTGATCATATATTTCTTAAGTGGGCTGAGTGGGAATATCTTATCAGCACTCTGGGATATGCAAACGGGTGATTATGCGGTATCCGCAGGCGCATCCGGCGCAATCTTCGGGATTGTGGGAGCAATTTTATATGTAGCAATTCGTAACCGCGGCCGGATTGGAACGATTACCGGTCGCGGCATTCTATTTATGATCATATTGAGTCTGTACTATGGATTTACCAGTGGCGGTGTGGATAATTTCGCACACATTGGTGGTCTGATATCCGGTCTCGTTCTTGCAGTGTTATTGTACTGGAAGAGAAAGCGTAAATACCGTGAAAGTGCCTGGGACTGAGGAGACAGTAAGTGTTCCGCCATGGGACGTGGCAATTCTCCGTGCCAGCGCAAGGCCAAGACCGGTTCCATCTTTTTTATAAGTGACGAATGGCTCAAAGATCTTATCACGTTGTTCCGATGTGATACCGCAGCCATTGTCCCGGATCTCGATTACAAGAGACTGTTTTGCAAGACGGGCTTCCAGAAAAATGGAAGGAAGCTGTTCCGGGTTTTTCAAAGCCGGACTGAGTACAGCAGCTTTTGCATTTGTTAAGAGATTCAGTAACAGTTGACGCAGTTTTACCGGATCAGCCTGAATAACCGGAAGCGCAGGCGGAATTTTAGAAGTCATTTGAATATCGGTATCCAGGATGGATGTAGCAAAAGAAAGAGCAACACTCCGGAGGAAGGTATTCGTGTCGAGTGACTGAAGAGACAGGCGGTCTCCGTTATTAAAATCGGAGAGTTCCTCCAGAAGTTGTTTCATATATTCAACATCCTGGTGCATGTTCTTCCAGTGCTTCGAGGGAAGAAGTTCAGGAAATTCATTTTCCAGAAACTGCAGGTTACTGTATACCAGCGTAAGCGGGTTGCGGATTTCATGACTGATGGTACTGATCTCCATACGGTGATGGGAGAGAAGTCGGGTGAGAAGTTCCTTTTTCTCAGGGCTTTCTGCCATGATCTGTTGTAATTTGTCGTAGTCTGTCTGCGTAAACATAATACTTACCGCCTCCTTTCTGATTACTCAGTTTAGCATTGGCGGTTAAAATAATCAATTACATTTATAGAAAGGAAGAAGACATTATGAGAGATGATAATTGTATTTTTTGTAAACTGGCAAATGGGGAGATCCCGACAGCAACTTTATATGAGGATGAGGATTTTCGTGTGATTCTGGACGCAAGCCCGGCTGCAAAAGGACATGCACTGATCCTTCCAAAGCAACACTATGCGAATCTGTATGAGCTGGATGATTCTGTAGCATCAAAAGTACTCGTACTGGCGAAAAAGATGATCACTAAGATGACAGACATTCTTGGATGTGATGGGTACAACATTGTACAGAATAACGGAGAAGCTGCCGGACAGACAGTATTTCATTTCCATATGCATCTGATTCCGAGAAACAAAGGCGATGAGGTAGGTCTTGGCTGGAAGATGGGCGAGCTTACAGATGAGGACAAGGAAGATATCCTGTCTAAGATAAAATAAGATACAAGAGGCAGAGAATGTGTGTACGTTACAGAATAATCTGCAGGTATCATAAAAAGCAGGCAACAAAGGATAAGTTATAGTTATAAAGGAAAGATGGGTGAGGTGTATGAACGTACGATCAATTGGGAAACAAGCGTTTGATGCAATTTATGAATCTAATCTTGAATATGTGTATCGTACAGCGTGTTATTACACCCAAAATCATTATCAGGCTGAAGAGATTACGCAGTGTGTATTTATTAAGCTGTACGATAATATGGATAACGTGAATATGCAGTCCGTGAATTCGTGGCTTTTAATAACAACAAAGCACATGGCATTAAATTACAAAAGAGATTATGCACGGGAAACACTGATAGATGAACTTCTGTATGATAATGAAGTCGGAGACAGTCTGGAAACATGTTATATGACTGAGTTTGACAGGACAAAGCGAAAAGAACTGGCGGATGAAATCTATCTGAGATTATTTGAGGAAAATAAACGCTGGTATGATGCCATAATGGCGGTCTATTTGCTTGAAAAGCCACAGAAAGAAGTGGCACGTGAGATGGGCATTTCGCTGGAAGTGTTACACAGCATGCTATATCGTGCGAAGAAATGGATTCGTAAAAATTACGAGAAGAGATATCGCTATTTAGACGAGGCATAAGAAAAGGCTAATCTATAGGACAAAAGGTATAAGAAAAGCAGGTCGCAACAGGAATTTGCCTGTATGGCCTGCTTTTTATATACCTATTATTTACGCTTGCGGCTGACCGATTCAATCAGATCGATGATCGTATCGATAGAGTTCTGCTGAGAGGACTGCTTCATGGCATCGATGTATTTCTGACGGTTCTCATATACCTGATCTACCGTTGCCAGAAGGCTCTCGTTTGTCATCGTCTCTTCTTCCAGAACAACGCTGAAGCCCTGGCGTTCAAATGAACGGGCATTCAGGATCTGGTCTCCACGGCTGGCGCTTGCCGGAAGTGGGATCAGGATGTTCGGCTTATGTAAAGCAAGAAGTTCGCAGATAGCGTTCGCTCCGGCACGGGAAATAACAACATCTGCCATTGCAAACAGATCCTTCAGTTCGTCTTTGATATATTCGTACTGCATATAACCATCTAAGTGATTCAGTGTAGGATCAAGACGTCCTTTACCGCACAGATGGATGACCTGATATTTCTTCAATAACTGTGGAAGGATGGCACGGACTGCATTGTTGACTGCAACAGCGCCAAGACTTCCGCCGATGATGAGGATAACAGGTTTGTCAGATGTGAAACCGAGAAATTCTCTGGCTTTGAACTTATCACCGATTAACAGTTCCTGGCGGATCGGTGATCCGGTAAGAACCGCTTTGCCTTCCGGCAGATAGCGAAGTGTCTCCGGAAAATTGCAGCAAATCTTTGTTGCAGCGGAAAAGGATAACTTGTTCGCAAGTCCCGGTGTCATATCAGATTCATGAATAATGGAAGGAACATGACAACTCTTACCAGCCAGAACAACAGGTACGGATACAAATCCACCTTTGGAGAAAATAACGTCCGGCTTCAGGATCTTGACAAGTTTCCTTGCATCTCCAAGACCTTTGAGAACACGGAATGGATCTGTAAAATTCTGAACGCTGAAATAACGTCTTAACTTACCGGTTGCAATCCCGTGATATGGGATTCCAAACTGCTCGATCAGTTCTTTCTCAATTCCGTTGTAAGAGCCGATATAGTGGATATCGTATTGCAATTCTTTTAAACGAGGAAGCAGTGCAATATTAGGAGTAACGTGACCTGCCGTACCGCCTCCGGTTAAAATAATTCGTTTCATAGTGACCTCCCAGATTTTAGCATTTACCTTTGTGGTAGTTATACTATATAATAAATGTACTATAATTGATGTCAGGTCTGAAAACATGACAGACCTCTGTACCTATATATTATACGTTACAGGGAAAATAGGTCAAGAGAAAGAAAAAAGTTCATTGATTTTTGAGAGAGAAAGGGAACAGGAAAAACATGAAAGAAAGCAAAGATCCATTTGATCGGATGATCCTGGATGATTTGGAGCGGGAAGCTGATGAGATCCGGCGCAACGTAGCAGCAGCGAATCTTCCGCCGATGACCAATGAACAGAAAGAAAGAATACGTGAAAATATCCAGAAAGAAATAGATGCCCGTGAGGTGCAGAAAATCTGCGAGCAATTGCCGAAAGAGTATCAGGAAGCCTTGAAAATCGGAATGGAAACGATAGAAAAAGAGAATCGGAAATCTGGCAAAGATAACGAAACGGAAGCAACGAAAGTCAGGGTAGATAAGGAAACGGAAGCGACGAAAGTCAGAGCAGATAAGGAAACGGAAGAGCCGAAAGCCGGAGCAGATAAGGAGACGGAAGAAGGAGAAACAGGATTCGGAGCAAACAAGGAGACAGAAGAAGGAGAGCTGAGTGCCGGAACAGATGAGAAAAAGCAAAGCTCCAGGAGAAAGGCATATCTTTCGCGGGTGGCGGCAGCAGTTGTTATAGTTCTGCTTGCAGGCGGAATCGGAGTTACCAGCTTTGGAGGACCTGAACGGGTGATGGAGATGATGAAGAGAAATGTCGGCAGTCGAGAAGTAGAGCAGGTGGATTCAAATAAAGATAATTTGGTGATTAAAGAAGAAAATGAGGAAAAGGCATACCAGAAAATAAAGGATGAGTTGGGAATTGAGCCGGTGAGAATTATAGATCGTCCAGATGGTTTCAAGTATAAATGGACAAAGTTAGAAAAGAGGGCACAGATTTCTGAAATTATGTATCAATACAAAGAAGAAAATATTCTGTATACAATTAGTATGACACAATCAAATAATTCTATGGGAATAGATGTGGATGATATAGAAGTAGGAAAATACATGGAGAAAGTAAATGGAGTAAATATAAGTATACATGAATATAAAGTATCAAAATCTAAAGAAAAAAGATATGTTGCAAAATTTAAATATTTAGGTGTTAGGTATTATCTGACAGGCGTAATGCCGAAAAAAGATTTTAATAATATTTTAAAAAAATTATATTTTTCTTAAAATACGCGTCAGTTTTTCCAGACTTATGTGTCTTTATATATAGAGGATGGGATATGAGGAGAACATGGAGGATACATGAGATTGGAGGTGCTGATGGAAAAAAAGAATCGAAAAAGATATTCACTTCTACTGGTAATGTTAATGCTGACCTGTTTAATATGGAACAGTACATTATCAGTAAAAGCAGAAGGTGAGAAAAAGATTGGTGAGTCATATCTGACTCATGAAGAGGAAGCTGAAGGTACAACGCCAGTAAAAGTGATGCGTGGTGAAGATTTGATGACTGGATATTCCAAAATTCGGAGGATGGGACCGGAAAAGTTATATGCAGGAGGATCAACAATAGCATCGCATACAGTAGAGCGCATTGGTGTAGCGGTTATGGTGGAACGTGCCAAGGAAGGTGCTACAGAATGGGAATTTTATGAAAGTTGGCAGAAGTTTGATGAAAATACAGATAATCTATCCTCATGGAAACAGATGGATGTTGAAGGGGACTGGTATTACCGGGTTCGATGTGTACATTCAGCTAATGAGGATATAAGCAGTAGCTTTACAAACGGTGTTTTTATTGAAAAAAAGAGTATCCTTGAGCTTTAAAAAAGAAAATAAGTATAAAGAAAACAAGTATAAGGAAACCAAAAACTAATTTAACAAAGGAACATGTGCAATGCGGGGACTGCGCCGGGCGCTGAGTGGAAAGGCGTCTGAAGAAACTGTCAATAATATTTTTAAAAGAAAGAGAATATTTCAGTTTACCGAGTTTTTCAACCGCATGCAAACAAAGTTAGGACTTATTGGAAGCTTGGCGTTCGGCGCAGTCCCCGCATAAGATTCTAAAATTGAAAAAAGACAAGTGAAAAGATAAGCGAAAAAGCTGCCGTAATGGCAGCTTTTTTGATGGAAAATTCGCAAAAAGTTGTAAAGTGGATAAAAACGGTCAAAAACAGGTTAGAAAAGTGGATGAAAACAGCTAAAAACAGGTTGGAAAAGTGGATGAAAATAGCCAAAAATGGGTTGGAAAAATGGATGAAATCATGTATGATGTTGAAAATGATTTCCTGTGGCTGAAAGATGCAGGAGTTGCGATACCTGTATATAATATCAGTGAACCGAAGCTTCCGCTGGTGATAAGCGAGAACCGCAATCTGTTCAAATTATTTTTCTCGGATGTAGGATTGCTGACAAGCCGGTATTCAAATCAGGTGAAAATGTCGATATTAAATAAAGATAAAGCCATCAACAATGGTGCACTATTTGAAAATATGGTCGCACAGGAACTATTAGCAAAAGGGCATAAAGAATATTATTTTAATAGCAAAAAGCAAGGAGAACTGGACTTTGTAATAGAACTGGATGGAAAAGTAGTTCCGTTGGAAATTAAATCGGGAAAAGATTATAAACGTCATTCCGCGTTAAATAACGTGCTGGAATGTGAGGAATATCAGATTTCAGAAGGATATATTTTCTCAGAAGGAAATGTTGAGACTGTCGGACGGAAAGTTTATATGCCGATTTATATGATTATGTTTTTGGAAGAGAAGAAGATGGAAAATACAATATATAAACTGGATCTTAGTGGGCTTGCGAACAGAATTTAGAGAATATCATTTAGAAAACCAGCCACCCTCCGGAAAAGTAACGAATCAATGCTGTCTTTTTCGAAGAATGGCTGGTAAAAAAATGCTGTTTAAGTTTTTAATAAAGCAGGATGGATGTCCTAGTTCTCGTTTAATGCCTGGCGAAGCGCATGTGCAAGCTGATCCGGGCAGGATGTTGCTTTGCTGCCGCAGGTGATTCCCTCTAAGCGGGAAATTGCTTCGTTAGCATCCATTCCGCGAACGAGACTGCTGAGTCCTTTTGTATTTCCGTTGCATCCGCCGAGAAATTCAACGTTTTTGATGGTAGTTCCGTCAAGTTCAACGTGAATTAACTGGGAACAGACACCGGTTGGTCTATAATCCATGGTAATTACCTCCTGATATATTAATGTGGATGAAAGTATCCAATGCGCATTATAACAGAGTTGGAAAAGAAAAGCTACAGGAAATCTTTTAAAATTAACCGTTCCTGTGTTATACTGAAATCTCAGGTTGTATGAGTATGCATTTTCTGTTTTATACAGAATACAAGGCAGGATTATAATAAAATTATTTTTAAATTATGAAGAGAGGAACGAAATTATGATAGGTATTATCGGAGCAATGGAAGAAGAAGTCGCTGCATTAAAAGAAGCGATGCAGGTCGAGTCTGTAACAGAGTACGCATCTATGACATTTTGTAAAGGCGTTTTATGCGGGAAGGAAGTTGTGATTGTCCGCAGTGGAATCGGTAAAGTAAATGCAGGAATCTGTGCGCAGATTCTGGTAGATAAATTCGGCGTAAACGCATTGATCAACACGGGAATTGCGGGATCACTGAACGCGAAGATTGATATCGGGGACGTTGTAGTGTCCAAAGAAGCACTGCATCACGATATGGATGCGACAGAATTTGGTGATCCGATTGGACAGGTGCCGCGTATGGATACACTGGCATTCCCGGCAGACGAGCATCTGATCAGGCTTGCAAAAGCGGCAAATGAAAAGGTAAATCCGGATATTCATACATTTGTCGGAACGGTGGCGAGCGGTGATCAGTTTATTGCAAGCCAGGAAGCAAAAGATAAGATTGTAAATAATTTCCATGCTTACTGTACAGAAATGGAAGGGGCTGCGATTGCGCATGCCGCATATCTGAACAAAGTTTCGTATGTCATTATTCGTGCTATTTCGGACAAAGCCGACAACAGCGCACATGTTGACTATCCGGAGTTTGAAAAGATGGCAATTGCCCGTAATATCAAGCTTGTACAGGAAATGCTGACATCTATGTAAATAAGTCAGAAATTATTTTGTGACATAAGAAAAGAAAATCGGACAGTATGCGACAGATGCATGTCGAATACTGGGGAACGAATTTTCGGCCCTCCTCTAAGATTTCAATTATAATGCTTAGAAAAGGAGGGCTTTTTTATGTTGAAAATGATAGTAGAAAAACAAGTGCTGCTGATAATTGCGGGAGTGTTTATGGCATTGGGGATCGGGAGTAAATGTGTGGTCGATGCGACGCTCAGAAAACTGGTGTATGGAGCGGGAAATATGAATAAAAGTACACATCCGTTTATCCGGCTGGTGCGGGCGAAATTTGAGCATGCCTGTATGATCAGTGAGAAGGTGGAAAATGTAGGCGTTTTTGTGGATAAGTACCTGTATGAATACCGGGTGCTGGGGATACGTTTACATACGCTTCGGAGAATGGAGCGGATATCGGCAGTTTTATGTATTTGCTGCGGAGTGACCGGAGCAGGACTTCAGTATGTGCAGGATGGCGGAATGACGGATGTGGTACTTAAGACAGGCGCAATTGGGATCGGTGCAGGAATTTTTGTGTTTCTTTTTCATCTGACAACAGATGAAAAATATAAGCTGCAGGTAGCAAGAAACTATATGGTTGACTATCTGGAAAATATCTGTTTGCACCGGTATGAAAAGGCTTACCGGAAAGAGAAGGAAGAGAGCCAGAAAATGAAAGAGAAAGTGGTCGCAGCGAGTGTGGATGTTAGTATGAGCAAGAATATGGAAGTGAATGGAGAAAGTTCAGTTGTAGGAGTGGACATGTCTGCAGAAAAAAATGTGGGGACGTGTACAGATATGATGATGGAGAAAGCCGGAACGGCAGGTACAGAGACATTTGCAAATAAATATCCAGAAAATGAAAATATAGTGGCAGCAAACGCTACAGTTACCCCAATCCGGAAAGAACTGTCGAAAGGGGATTCGCCGGAAGAGAATATCCTGAGGGAAAAGGAAGAAAAGAAAGCAGAAAAAGAAGAGAAAGAAGAGAAAAAGTCAGTGGACAAGGATGTCCTGATCCGACAGATTCTGGAAGAATTCATGGCGTAAGCGAACTTTGCAGCAAGGAACAACATTTGGGGTGTGGTAGGACTTATCTGGCGACACCCTATTATAACGTATTAAAACTTGCTATAATTTCCGTGATTTGTTAAAATTATGAAGAGAGTATGCATGTCCAAAGATATACGGATAATAACCGGACAGACCGGTCATGCAGAGAGTATTGAGGATGAAATACATGGGTAAAATATATTATATGATGGGCAAGAGTTCTTCCGGGAAAGATACTTTATACAAAGAAGTATTGAAAGCACTGCCGAAGCTTAAGACACTGGTGCTCTATACAACCCGCCCGATCCGGGAGGGAGAACAAGAAGGCATAGAGTATCATTTTGTGACGGACGAAGAGCTGGAGCGATTTGAGAAAGCCGGAAAAATAATTGAAGAAAGAACTTATGATACCGTGTATGGAGCGTGGAAATATGCTACAATAGAAGACGGACAGATAAATCTTGCGGCATATGATTATCTGGTTATCGGAACACTGGAGTCCTATGCCGGAATGAAGAAGTGCTATGGAGCAGAGAATCTGGTTCCAATCTATATAGAAGTGGAAGATGGTGAACGGCTTTCGCGGGCACTTTCGCGGGAACGGCAGCAGGAGCAGCCGAAATATGAAGAGATGTGCCGGAGATTTCTGGCAGATCAGAAGGATTTTTCCGAAGAGAATCTGGAAGAGGCAGGCATCGCCCGACGCTATTACAACGATGATAAGGTACAATGTTTAGAAAAAATTATAGGGGAAATACAAAATGGGAAGTTTTAAAGATGTGGTAGGCCACAAAGACATTATTCAATATCTGCATAATGCAATTTCAGAGGATCGCGTTTCACATGCGTATATTCTGAATGGAGAGCGTGGATCGGGAAAGAAGCTGTTGGCGAGATTATTTGCCATGACACTTCTATGTGAAGAACACGGACCGGAGCCGTGTAATCACTGTCATTCCTGCAAGCAGGCAGAGAGTGGGAATCATCCGGATATTATTACGGTTACACATGACAAGCCGAATACGATCAGTGTAGATGATATCCGTGTTCAAGTGAATAATACGATCGATGTCAAACCATATCAGGGACCATATAAGATTTATATTATCCCGGAGGCGGACAAGATGACAGTGCAGGCACAGAATGCCCTGCTTAAGACAATCGAGGAACCGCCGAAGTATACAGTAATCTTACTGTTGACAGAGAATGCGGAACTTCTGCTTCCGACGATCAATTCCAGATGCGTTATGCTGAAGCTTCGTTATATCAAAGATAAACTGATCAAAAAATATTTGATGGAGAATCTGGAGATTCCGGACTACAAAGCGGAAGTATGTACTGCATTTGCACAGGGAAACATGGGCAAAGCAATCATGCTGGCAAATTCCGATCATTTTAATGAGATCCGTGAGGAGGCAATCCAGCTCCTTAAGTATATTCATGAGATGGAGTTAAGCGAGATTGTGGATGCAGTGAGCCACATTTCTGTATACAAACTGGAAATCACAGATTATCTGGATATTATCATGATCTGGTACCGTGATGTCCTAATGTACAAAGCAACGAAAGATCTGGACAAAGTGGTATTCAAAGACCAGATAAAATACATTAAGGAACAGGCACAGAAGAGTTCCTATGAGGGAATTGAACTGATTTTAGAAAGTCTGGAAAAAGCAAAGACAAGATTGAAAGCGAATGTAAACTTCGATCTGGTTATGGAGCTTTTATTCCTTACGATAAAGGAGAATTAGTACGATGACAAAAGTAATAGGTGTAAGATTCAGAACAGCGGGAAAGATCTATTTCTTTGCACCGGGAAAGCTGAATATACAAACCGGAGATAAAGTAATTGTAGAGACTGCCCGCGGGGTAGAATTTGGTACGGTTGTAACCGGAGAAAAGGAAGTGGAGGATGACAAGATCATGCAGCCACTGAAGCCGGTGATCCGTATTGCAACCGCAGAAGATAAGAAGAAGGATGCCAAGAACAGAGACAAAGAAAAAGAAGCTTTTGGCATTTGTTTGGAGAAGATCCGCAAACACGGTCTGGAGATGAAGCTGATTGATGCGGAGTATACATTTGACAATAATAAAGTGCTGTTTTATTTTACAGCAGATGGAAGAATCGATTTTCGTGAACTGGTCAAAGATCTGGCAAGTGTGTTCCGTACGAGAATTGAATTACGTCAGATTGGAGTAAGAGACGAGACGAAGATCCGTGGAGGAATCGGAATCTGCGGACGTCCGTTATGTTGTCACACTTATTTATCAGAGTTTGCGCCGGTATCAATTAAGATGGCAAAAGAGCAGAATCTTTCTTTGAATCCGACAAAGATTTCAGGTGTGTGCGGACGACTGATGTGCTGTCTGACGAATGAGGAAGAGACTTACGAAGAGCTGAACAGTCATTTACCATCTAATGGAGATCATGTGACAACACCAGAAGGGCTTAGAGGGGATGTACAGTCCGTGAATGTCCTGCGTCAGCTTGTAAAAGTAGTTGTTACGCTGGACAATGATGAAAAAGAGATTCGTGAGTACAAAGCAACCGAATTAAAATTTAAACCAAGACGCCGGAAGAAAGAGCAGAAGTTATCCAAAGAAGAGATGGCAGAGCTTAAGGCATTGGAAGGAAAACGTGGAGATTCTAAGTTAGATGATAATTAATCAAAAACCGGAAGAACGGCTGGACGATCTGCAGATCAAAGGGTATAAGATATTGCAGAATCCGGGACGCTTCTGTTTCGGAATGGATGCGGTGCTCTTATCTGCATTTGCAGATGTAAAGAAGAATGAGAGAGCGCTGGATTTGGGAACGGGAACGGGCATCCTGCCGATTCTGTTACATGCAAAATATAAGGGACAGCATTACACCGGGCTTGAAATCCAGCCGGAGAGTGCAGATATGGCAAGGCGAAGCGTAGCGTATAACAGTCTGGAAGACAAGATAGATATTGTAACAGGAGATATAAAAGAGGCGGCGGAACAATTCGGACCAGCCTCTTTTGATGTTATTACGACAAATCCGCCGTATATGATCGGAGAGCATGGTCTGAAAAATGAAAAAGAAGCACTGTACATTGCAAGACATGAAGCACTGTGTACACTGGATGATGTTCTGGCTCAGAGTGCGAAAGTGCTGAAAGTAAAAGGCCGTTTTTATATGGTGCATCGTCCGTTCAGACTGCCGGAGATCATGACGAAGATGTGTAACTATGGTCTGGAGCCGAAGAGAATGCGGCTGGTATATCCTTATGTGGACAAAGAACCAAATATGGTTCTGATCGAGGGAAGAAAAGGCGGTAATCCGAGAATGACAGTGGAGGCACCGTTGATCGTATATGAAAAAGATGGCAGTTATACACAAGAACTTTTGAAACTGTACGCAGGTGAATAGGCGACAGGTCATTTATAAGTGATTCTGCCGGGCGAATGATAGAGAAGTTTACTGGAATTGCCAGTCAGCGATTGTATGGATTCAATTTAAAAATTTATAATTAAAAAAGGAGACAGAAGATGGCAGGAACCTTATATTTATGTGCAACGCCGATCGGCAATCTGGAAGATATGACATTTCGTGCAGTGCGGATGCTGGGCGAAGTGGATTTGATCGCGGCGGAGGATACGAGAAACAGCATCAAGCTTCTAAATCATTTTGAAATAAAGACACCGATGACGAGTTATCATGAATATAATAAGATCGATAAGGGACATTATCTTGTAAGACGATTACTGGAAGGCGAAGATATTGCACTTATCACGGATGCAGGCACACCGGGTATCTCAGATCCGGGCGAGGAGCTTGTGAAAATGTGTCACGAAGCGGGTGTGACCGTGACGGCACTTCCGGGAGCGGCTGCATGTATCACCGCGCTTACCATTTCAGGACTGGGAACGAGAAGATTTGCATTTGAAGCATTTTTCCCCACCGATAAAAAGGAACGTCAGGACATATTAGAAGAGTTAAAAAATGAGACGAGAACAATGATCTTATACGAAGCACCGCACCGGCTTGTGCGAACACTGAAATTGTTAAATGAGACACTGGGGAACAGGAATGTCAGCATTTGCAGAGAGTTGACGAAGAAGCATGAGACGGTATTCAAGACGACGCTTGCAGATGCACTTGCTTATTATGAAGAAAATGCACCAAAGGGCGAGTGTGTGATCGTGCTGGAAGGAAAGAGCCGACAGGAGATCCGTGAGCAGGAGACTGCAAAATGGGAAGAGATGAGCATCGAAGACCATATGGAACATTACCTGAAAATGGGAATAGATAAAAAGGACGCCATGAAAAAGGTGGCAAAAGACCGTGGCGTGAGCAAAAGAGACATTTACCAGGCACTGCTGTAGCGTGCAGGTTGTACAGGAGGGAGAAAGATGGCAGGAGTATCATTGAAGCATATTTGCAAAACTTATCCAAATGGATTTGAGGCGGTAAAAGATTTTAATCTGGAAATAAAGGATAAAGAATTTCTGATTTTTGTCGGGCCATCAGGATGCGGAAAGTCCACGACACTCCGTATGATCGCAGGTTTGGAGGAGATTACTTCCGGAGAATTGAAAATTGGAGATACGGTTGTTAATGATGTAGAGCCGAAGGACAGGGATATTGCTATGGTATTTCAGAATTATGCGTTATATCCGCACATGACAGTTTATGAAAATATGGCATTTGGACTGAAACTTCGGAAGGTGCCGAAAGACCAGATAGATAAGATGGTGAAAGAAGCTGCAAAAATCCTGGATTTGGAGCAACTCCTTGATCGGAAACCAAAGGCATTATCAGGAGGACAGAGACAGCGTGTAGCGATGGGAAGAGCAATCGTGTGCAACCCGAAAGTGTTTTTGATGGATGAACCATTATCCAATCTGGATGCAAAATTGCGTGGACAGATGCGGATTGAAATTTCTAAATTGCATCAGCGTCTGGAAACAACGATTATTTATGTTACACACGATCAGACAGAAGCGATGACTCTGGGAACCCGAATTGTTGTTATGAATGCCGGCGTGATCCAGCAGGTAGACACACCGCAGAAATTATACGAAGAACCAGATAATATGTTCGTTGCCGGATTTATCGGATCGCCGCAGATGAATTTTCTGGATGCGGTGTGCCAGGTGGAAGACGACGATGTGTATCTGACGATCGGAGAAATGAAACTTCGCCTGCCGGAAACAAAGGCAGAGAAATTAAAAGCCGGTGGATACGATGGAAAGACCGTTGTTCTTGGAATCCGTCCGGAAGATCTGCATGACGAATCGGAATTTGTTGAAAGTTCACAGGATACAGCTCTGAAAGCGAAAATCCGGGTATATGAAATGGTGGGAGCGGAAGTTTTCCTGTGTTTTGAATATGAAGGAACAAATATGACGGCGAGAGTAGCACCGAAGACAGCCGCAAGAACCGGAGATATTGTAAAATTTGCTCTGGATGCGGATAAAATCCATGTATTTGATAAAGATACAGAAAAGACGATCACTAATTAAGGTCAGATTGTGTTGGATTGTACTTTTTCAGTGAATAGTTAGACACTTATACTTTACTATGCTAAAATGGAAGAGCGTGTAACAAAAGGGGCGGTTGTGTCAGAGAGAACAGCCCATATGAAGTACAGGAAAGATTAGGAGGACAGACAGAACATGATTAAATTATACGATGGAGGCGCATATCTGTTAAACGGAACAGAGATTGTAGAATCGGCTGCAGAAGTCGGAGCGAAGACCGGACAGACACCGGATCAGAAAGAAGCAGCAAAGCAGACAATGGCTTATCATATTTTGGCAGACCATAATACTTCCGGCAATATGGAGCAGCTGCAGATTAAATTTGACAAACTGACTTCTCATGATATTACATTTGTAGGAATTATCCAGACAGCGAGAGCTTCAGGACTGGAGCGTTTTCCAATTCCTTATGTACTTACAAACTGCCATAACTCACTGTGTGCAGTAGGCGGAACAATCAATGAAGATGACCACATGTTTGGACTGACTTGTGCAAAGAAATACGGCGGAGTTTATGTACCGCCTCATCAGGCTGTTATCCACCAGTTTGCAAGAGAAATGCTTGCAGGCGGCGGTAAGATGATCCTTGGCTCGGACAGCCATACCCGTTACGGAGCGCTTGGAACGATGGCAATGGGTGAAGGCGGACCGGAGCTTGTAAAACAACTTCTGAATAAAACTTATGATATTAAGATGCCGCAGGTAGTAGGAATCTATCTGGATGGAGAGCCGATGAAAGGTGTCGGACCACAGGATGTGGCACTGGCAATCATTGGAGCGACATTTAAAAATGGCTATGTAAACAATAAAGTGATGGAATTTGTCGGACCGGGTGTAGAAAAGTTAAGTGCAGACTTCCGAATTGGCATTGATGTTATGACAACCGAGACGACATGTCTGTCATCTATCTGGAAAACAGATGAAAAGATCAAAGAATTTTATGAGATCCACGGAAGAGTGGGAGAGTATAAAGAATTGAATCCGGGAGCAGTTACTTACTATGATGGTATGGTATATGTGAACTTAAGCGAGATCAAACCAATGATCGCGATGCCGTTCCATCCATCGAATGTCTACACAATCGATGAAGTGAATGCAAACTTAAAAGATATTTTGCATGATGTAGAGCAGAAAGCACTGGTAAGCCTGGACGGGGCAGTAGATTATTCTCTGCAGGATAAGGTTGTAAATGGTAAATTATATGTAGATCAGGGACTGATCGCAGGATGTGCCGGTGGTGGTTTTGAAAATATCTGTGCGGCAGCAGACATTATCAAAGGTCACTACATAGGGGCAGATGCATTTACATTCAGTGTATATCCGGCAAGTACACCGATTTATATGGAACTTGTGAAGAATGGCGTAGTGGCAGATCTGATGGAGGCAGGAACGATTGTGAAGACAGCATTCTGCGGACCTTGCTTTGGTGCAGGAGATACTCCGGCAAACAATGCATTTTCTATCCGTCACTCAACAAGAAACTTCCCGAACCGTGAAGGTTCCAAGTTACAGAACGGACAGATTGCATCCGTTGCACTTATGGACGCAAGATCAATTGCAGCAACAGCGGCAAACAAAGGCTTCCTGACACCTGCAACAGATATGGATGTCGAATACAAAGGACAGACCTATCATTTCGATGAGAAGATTTATGCAAACCGTGTATTTGACAGTAAGGGCGTAGCCGATCCGTCGGTAGAGATCCAGTTTGGACCGAATATCAAAGACTGGCCGGCAATGGCAGCACTTCCGGAGAATCTGCTCTTGAAAGTAGTATCCGAGATCCACGATCCGGTAACAACAACAGATGAGCTGATCCCATCCGGAGAGACTTCTTCTTACCGTTCGAATCCTTTAGGACTTGCAGAATTTACACTGTCCAGAAAAGATCCGGCTTACGTTGGAAGAGCCAAAGAAGTGCAGAAAGCGGAGAAAGCAATTGAAGCAGGAAAATGTCCATTGGATGAATTAGAAGAATTAAAACCAGTTATGGATGTGATACATACAAAATATCCGGAAGTCGGAAAAGGCAACCTCGGAATCGGAAGTACAATCTTCGCTGTAAAACCGGGAGACGGTTCTGCGAGAGAACAGGCAGCATCCTGCCAGAAAGTACTTGGTGGCTGGGCGAACATTGCAAATGAATATGCAACCAAACGTTATCGCTCCAACCTTATCAACTGGGGTATGCTTCCATTCCTCACAGAAGAGAATGACAAGAACTTAAGTTTCAAGAATGGCGATTACATCTATGTGCCGGAGATCCGCAAAGTGATCGAAGAGAAAGCAGCAGATGTAACGGCATATGTAGTCGGTGATGAGCTTAAGGAGATTCGCTTGAAGCTTGGAGATATGACAGATGCGGAGAGAGAAATTATCTTGAAAGGATGTCTTATCAACTACTATCGTGGATAAGTATGTGGATAGAATAAAAAACGCTGAAAAGGGGACGGGGATTTTCTAGAAAATCCCCGTCCCCTTTTCAGCGTTAACCTTTTTTCCAACTTTTATGCAACACTTTTCCACATGTTTTCCTCTAATATATGTGGAAAATAATTCATCGATGATGGAAACAGTATCTAACAGGGAGGTCATTTATGAAATGTGATGTGGATACGTTCGCGCGGATGTATGAAGAGATTTATAAAGATTTGTATCGATTTGCATTGTGTATGATGAAAAATGAACAGGATGCAGAGGATGCGGTGAGTGATGCGGTACTTTCCGGGTATGAGAACATCCGGAAACTCCGGGATGAGAAGGCTTTTAAAAGCTGGATGTTTACAATACTGGCGAACACATGTAAGAAGAAACTGCAAAATAGAAGCAGAAAGTTTCGTATGGAGAAGGATATGGAGTCGTCAGAGTCGGAGAGAAATAATTTTGGAACCGGACATCCGGATTATGGAATATCCGTAGATGTGCAACGTGCATTTTTGCATTTGTCTGAGGAAGAGCAGACAATCATTGCGCTGTCTGTATTTGGTGGATATAACAGCAAAGAAATCGGCGAAATGCTGAAGCTGAATGCCAATACGGTACGGTCTAAGAGAAGCCGCGGACTTGAAAAGATGGAATGTATATTAGCGTAGGGAAAAGGAGCGTGCAATATGGAGAAAAGAGAACAGGATCTTTTGTATAAGATAGAAGTGGGCAGCGAAAATATAGTAGTTCCGGATAGCCTGAAACCGGAAAATATGAAGAAAAAACTGGAACAGTGTGCGTGGGAAGAACGCAGGAGAAAAAGACGCAGACAGTGGAAGTTCGTGGGTGCGGCAGCAGCCTGTATTGTATTGGTGGCAGGAATCACAGTATACCAGAATCGGACGAGAATGGTAAAATCGGATTCTGCTGTGATAAACAGCGCTGATTCTTCGGATGGTGTAGTGGCAAAGTCTGTTGAGAAATGTTCGGTAAATAAGGGGAATCAGGAAAACCAGAAATATTATGCAAAAAGCTACAAAGAAATCCGTAAATATATAGAAGCGAGTGAGAAAGAGGAAACCGCCAAAGGAAGCACAAAAGAACAACAGTCATGCGCAGACGCGACAGGAGATTATTCAAATACGAATGTGCGTCAGGAAGGTGTAGATGAAGCAGACGTGGCAAAGACGGATGGTCGTTATCTCTATGTGTTAGAGGATGGCGGAGACTATGTTTCTATCGTAGACACGAAAACAAATATGAAAAAAATCAGTGAGATTAAGGCACCGAAGGATGAAACTATCGAGGAATTTTACCTGACAGAAAAAAATAAAAAAGTGGTAATGATATGCAGTAATTCATCGGATGATGATTATGTGGAAGATGTTACCAAGAGTTCTTTAATAAGTAAACAAACAGAAGGAACCAGAGTAGTAACTTATGATGTACAGGATAAAAAGCATCCAAAGAAAGCGGGCGAAGTATCACAGAACGGTGAGTATGAGCTTTCAAGAATTTCTGACGGGTATCTGTATATTTTCTCAAATTACTGGGTAGCGGAAAAATGGAAGAAAAAGCACCCGTCCACTTATATTCCATATGTGGATGGCGATCTGATGAAGGCGAAAGATATTTATTTACCGGAAGGAACAAAAGGATGCATGTATGAAATTGTTTCGTCAATTAATCTGAAACAGCCGGATAAGATCGCAGACAGCAAAGCTATTTTTTCAGAAGGCGGAGACGCATATGTAAGCAACAAAAATATTTACTATTATGAAGAAGAATGGACTGGCAACGGAAAACAGGAGAAGACATTACTCCGTAAACTATCTTACAAAAAAGGAAAACTGGCGGTTGTTGCGCAGAAGACATTCAAAGGATATCTGAATGATTCATTTTCGATTGATGAATACGATGGATATCTCCGCATGGTTGTGACGAGAGGTAAGACAAATGCGGTCTATGTCCTGGATCAGAAATTAAAGCTGACCGGAAAGATTACAAACCTTGCGAAAGACGAGCGCGTGTATTCTGCAAGATTTTTAGGAGATACAGGATATTTTGTTACTTATAAAGAAACGGATCCGCTGTTTTCGGTAGACTTATCTAATCCGAAGAATCCGAAGATCCTTGGGCGCTTAAAAATACCGGGATTTTCCAATTACCTGCATTTCTATGGAGAAGATAAGCTTCTTGGCATCGGAATGAATGTAGATAAGAAAGGTGATGTAACAGATGGTGTGAAGCTGTCCATTTTTGATATTTCCGATAAAAAAAATGTGAAAGAGGAACATAAGTATACACTGAAAGATGTTTATAGTACAGATGTGGAATGGGATTATAAAGCGGCGCTTATTGACGTGGGAAAAAATATAATCGGCTTCCCGGCAGGAGGAGAAAACAGACAAATGTATTATTTATTCAGCTATACAGAAGAAAAGGGATTTCAGTGTAATATGAAGGAAAAGATTTATGGAAGTGATGCGTTATCGACAAGAGGTATATATATTAAAGACCGTCTATATGTAATCCATGGAAATGTACTGAAAGCATACAGCCTGAAGACATATAAGAAAGTTGATGACTGTCTGTTGTAAACGGAATTTACGCTGTAAATATAATTGTTGACTGGGTGCTGCATACTGTTGCAACAAAAAAATAGAATTTTAATCCTATAATATGTAAATAGCAGATATGAAAAATAAAGAAAACCTTCGGCAAAGGATTCCTGAATTACATGAGGTGAAAAAGGAACCGATATGTCGGAGGTTTTCTCTGTTTGGGCTCCGGATGAAAGTGCCAATTGCAAATTCTGTTGGGGCTCTATAGGGCTAAGATTTGGCTAAATCGATTTATTTTATTGCAGACAGACGGCTTCTTAAAATCGGTCCTACAATCATAGCGATAATGATCTTAACAGCATCTCCGGCAAGATACGGAAGCACGCCGACAGATAATCCTGCCATGAAAGAAATATGCATCTGGTAAGCAAGCCATGCAGTTCCGAAAATGTAAGCAACAGCAAGACCGAGTACCATGCCAAGAACAGCCGGAAGCTTTTTGCCGCCAAATTTGTTAGTACCGATTCCTGCGATTATCGTCATGAAAATGAATCCAATCAGATATCCGCCAGTCGGTCCGGCAAGCTTTTCAAGTCCACCGGTAAAACCGGAAAATACAGGCAGACCTGCAATTCCGAGAAGCAGATAAATGATATAGCTGAAAAGTGCATCATTCCAGGAAAGAATAAAAACAGCGATATATATAACCAGATTTGTCAGTGAAATCGGCACCGGACTGACTGGAATTGGAATAGCAAATGGTGCCAGAATACAGATAACGGCAGTGATCAAAGCAATCTCTACCATACGTTTTGTAGTAAAAGCTGATTTAGTAGTTGATGTCTCCATGTAAAAAGTCCTTTCTGTGATGTGAGTTTGTTCGTACAATAATCATTTATTTAACAAAGTCATTATAATTGTAGATACAAGGAATGTCAACTATAAAAATATAAAGGTTAACAATTAAGAACCGAAAGATGTCATAAAATCACTCCCTGACAAGCACATCGAATTTGTCATCATTTAAATACATATCCAGTTTAATGAAACGTCCCGATTCTGGAAGCTTTGACACAGCGTGGATTGCATTTTTTATTTTGATATAGATATCGGTCACTTTCAATAAAATTGCCTGGTTATTCACACTGAAAAAACGGCATGTCACGCAGACGGAGCGCGCAGAGGATGAGGCAGTGAGCGTGGAAGTTACGGCAGAAAAAGCTGCAAATTATATAGGAGAGGAGTACAGAGATGATGATTTTGAGTCTGTTTGTTATGGCTTGAAAATGTTATGCTATGTATCAGAAGAACATGAATAAAAAGTCAGAATTGACAGATAATAATAAAATAACAAAGATGAAATAAAATAATATAATAAAAATATAAAAATAGTGTTGACAAAATAGAAGCGCGGTGCTATTATAAAGTCAATCCAAAAGAGATACGAAATCTAAAAATCAAATAAAAGAAGATCTGACGAGAAAGGATTTTCGAAATAACATTTGAGAGATTTGAAGATTTGGAAATTCATGTAAAGGAGGCTTATTCCGTTGGACAGTTTGATCGATTCATCAATTCAATATGTTAGTGGTATGGCAGAGAATGATTCCCGAAAAATAAGCCTTTACCATAGAAGTTAGAATCCGGTAAGATTAGAATGGAAGAAAAAAATCGGAGATGTCAAGAAACCGGAAGATAGAATAAAGAGTTACATCTGCACAGACATATTGGAAATAAATACCACAGATAGAAGAAAAACGAGTAAAACTTATGTGAAGTTATAAAATGTGTAAAGAAACATTTTATACATACCCCTTACTCATCCTTAAAAATAGAAAGGAAAAGGTTACGGGAATTGGTAATAATATTTCCTCCGATTTAATATAATAATAAATATGATAAAATTCAATATAAGATAGCCATTGCAATCAGGAACGACTGTAATGGCTATTTTAATGTTACATTTTTGTAATATTTTTTTAACAAATAGAGCGTATATTTTGACAATGCTAATACCATATGCTAAACTTATATCATCTTTAAATATAGTAAAATAGTAGAAATATAATTAAATTTTGAGGTGAGAAATTTGGATAAATATGAATATCGGGTTAAGACCGAGCAGATGCTCGAATACGTGGAGCAGAAGCAGTATAAAAAAGCTATGGAGATCGCAGATACGATTGACTGGCGCAGAGTAAAAAATGCATCCATGTTGAATACCGTCAGTGAGATTTACGAATGTAACGGAGAGTATCAGAAGAGCAGGGATGTGCTGTTCCTGGCATATGACCGTGCACCTGGAAGCCGTAAAGTTATATACCGGTTAGGTCTTCTGGCATTGAAATTGGAGGACACACAGGAAGCTTCTGACTGTTATGAAGAATTTGTTAAAGTGGCACCGCGTGATCCGAATCAGTATATTTTGAAATATAAGATTCTGAAAACACAGGGAGCTGATCTGGAAGAACAGATTCGTGCGCTGGAAGATTTCAAGAAATCTGAATATGTTGAGAAATGGGCATATGAACTGGCATTATTGTATCACGAGGTAGGAATGACAGCGAAGTGTCTGGAAGAATGTGATGATCTGATCTTGTGGTTCAGTGAAGGCAAATATGTATATCAGGCGATGGAATTAAAGATGAAATACAAACCGCTGACTCCGCTTCAGCAGGAGAAGTATGATAGCAGACCTGGCGGAGTAAGACCGGAACCGGCATTTGACGAAGAGGATGCTGAGAGCGAAGAAGAGGACATGCCGGAAGAGAGTGCGGCAGAAGAGGCGGTCGAAGAAGAGAAAGCTTATGAAGCAGAACCGGAAGAAGTCGCAGAGGAAACTTACGAAACAGAACCGGAAGAAGTTACCGAAGAAGCGGTGGAGCAGGAGGTTTACGAAGCAGAGCCGGAGGGAATTGCAGAGGAAACTTATGAAGCAGAACCGGAAGAAGCGGCAGAGGACGTTTACGAAGCGGAGCCGGAAGAAGTTGCAGAGGAAGCTTATGAAGCGGAGCCGGAAGAAGTTGCAGAGGAAACTTATGAAGCGGAGCCGGAAGAAGTTGCAGAGGAAGCTTATGAAGCAGAGCCGGAAGAAGTTGCAGAAGAAGATGTTCCGCTGGAGACAATGGAACCTGCAAGTGATCCGGTACAGGAGATCAATATAGAAGAAAAGGCAATGGCTGAGAAGGAAGAAGAACTTCTGCTTGGCGGACAGATGAAGATTGAAGAGATCCTGCAGGAGTGGGAAGAAAAGCAGAAAGCAAATGCAGAAGCAATCAAAGAGCAGAAAGTCAAAGATGAAGCGCGTCTTGCAAAAGAAAGAGAAGAAGCAAGAAAACGCCGCGAAGCAGAACGACTTGAACTGGAGCGAAAGGCTGCTGAGGCTGAGGCAGAGCGCAAGCGTATAGCGGCAGAAAAAGAAGCAGCAAGAAAGCGTGCCGAGGAAGAAGCGAGAAGAAAAGCGGAAGAGGAAGCTGAGAGAAAGCGCAAAGCCGAGGAAGAAGCGAGAAGAAAGGCTGAAGAAGAAGCAGCAAGAAAGCGTGCCGAGGAAGAAGCAAGAAGAAAGGCTGAAGAAGAAAGAGCCAGAAAAGAAGCTGAAAAAGAAGCCGCTATCCAGGAAGCAGCCAAAAAGGCAGCAGAACGACTTGCAAAACAGCAGACAATGGGTAAGCCGGACGAGAAAGTTACAGAAGAAAAGAAAAATACACAGCGTCTGCCAGACGATATTTTAGATTTAGTAGAGCAGCTTGAAAGCAGAGCAGCAACACCTAAGACTTCAAAAATTGTACTGGATGAAGATCTGGATGATGAAGAAGATCTGGAAGATGCAGTATTTGGTGGAGCAGAAGATGACTTCGACGGTGATGATTTTATTGAGGATGACTACAATGAAGAAGAATATGTAGAAGACTTCGATGAGGAATATGATGAAAATGATTTCGATGAAGAGAACTTTGACGAGGAGCCGGTAGAAGAAGACTTCGGCGAGGAAGACTTTGATGAAGAGGATTTCGCAGAAGACGGCGAAGATTTTGATGAGGCTGATTTTGACGAAGGAGATTTCACAGAGGAAGGCTTTGATGAAGAGGATTTCGCAGAAGACGGCGAAGATTTTGATGAGGCTGATTTTGATGAAGGAGATTTCGGCGAGGAAGACTTTGATGAAGCCGATTTTGCTGAAGAAGATTTTGAAGAAGCATCCGCGGAGGAAGAAGATTTCGTAGAAGGAGATTTCGCAGAGGAAGATTTTGCAGAGCCGGAAGAAGTATCTGCAGAAGATGAGCCGGAAGAGGTTTCTTATGAAGAAGCTGAAGAAGAAGACTTTGATCTGGATGATTTCTTCAATGATGACAAAGATGATGATACAGATCTCGGTGAAGCGCTTGAGATCGAGGAGCCTTCAGAGGCAGAGATACAGAAACGTATCAAGAAGTCTAAAGGTGGCGGAGTTCCGTTTGATACAGGATTTGTAGTAACCGGTCGTTATGACTTAAATGCAACAAGTGAGATTGGTCTGAAAGCCGGACTTACAGAAGAACAGAAGAAGTTATTCTCTTACTTTGTACCAGTCAGAGGTATGAGTGAGCAGATTGTAGAAGTTCTGGATAATGACCGCCGTGCACAGAGAGAAGGAACTTCCAAGACAGGAAACCTTATGGTTATCGGAAGAAAAGGATCTGGTAAGACAGTTCTTGCTGTTGATATTGTAAAAGCAATCCAGAAACAGCGTAACCTGAAACAGGGTAAAGTTGCAATTGTAACAGGAGAGTCACTGAATAAGAAAGAGTTATCCAATATTATCCAGAAACTCCGTGGTGGAGCGATCATTATCGAAAAAGCCGGTAAGTTAAATTCCAGAACAGTAGAAGAGTTAAGCTATCTGATGGAAAGAAAGACAGGAGAGATGCTGTTTGTACTGGAAGATCAGAGAAAACCATTGGAACGTATTATGACAGCTAATCCGGATTTCAAACGCAAGTTTACTTCAAAACTGGAGCTGCCGGTATTTATCAATGATGAGCTGGTAACATTCGGTCAGACATATGCGAAGGAAAATGGATATAAACTGGATGAAATGGGAATCCTTGCATTGTACAGCCGAATCGATGTAATGCAGAGAGAGGATCATGCCGTAACAGTTGCCGAGGTTAAAGAGATTATGGATGAAGCAATCGCTCATTCACAGAAAGCAAATGTAAAACATCTTGCAAGAAGAGTCTTTGGAAAAGGAACGGATCACGCAGACCGGATCATCCTTAAAGAAGAGGATTTCAGAATTTAGTTTGACAATAAAAATAAATTCAAACTATAAATGAGAAAAAAGAGTTTTGACAGATAATGTTTGTCAAAACTCTTTCTTTTTACCTTGTTCTAACGTATAATAAATATATTACCATAAGAGTATGGGAAGGTGGAATTATGGCTGAAAGAAAGAAAAAAACATATGAGATCGGGGAGCTGGATCAGTATCTTTTTGGACAGGGGAACCATTACGAGATATATAAGAAGCTGGGATCGCACCGAGTAAAGGATGGACACCGTCAGGGTGTGTATTTTGCTGTGTGGGCACCGCATGCGAAGTCGGTATCCGTTGTCGGTGAATTTAACGAATGGGATACACAGGCGAATCCGATGAAGCGGGAAGAGCCGTTGGGAATTTATACGTGCTTTATACCAAAGGTACAGGAAGATATGATGTATAAGTATTGTATTGAGACTTATACGGGAGACTACATTTTCAAGGCAGATCCATTTGCAAACTATGCAGAGTTACGACCGGGAACTGCATCGAGAGTGCATGATATCAGTGAGCTGAAATGGTCGGATACGCAGTGGATGAAGCGCAGGGAAGACTGGGATCATAAGAAAGAACCAGTGTCTGTGTATGAAGCGCATATCGGTTCGTGGAAGAAACATCCGGGGTGTGAGGACGATGGATTTTATACATACCGGGATTTCGGTAAAGAGATAGTCAAATATGTAAAAGACATGGGTTATACGCATGTGGAGCTGATTGGTATTGCGGAGCATCCGTTTGACGGTTCATGGGGATATCAGGTGACAGGGTATTATGCACCAACTTCCAGATATGGAACCCCGCAGGATTTTGCATGGATGGTCAACCATCTGCATCAGCATAATATCGGTATCATTCTTGACTGGGTGCCGGCACATTTTCCGAAAGATGCACACGGACTTGCTGATTTTGATGGAACCCCAACGTTTGAATATGCAGATCCGAGGATGGGAGAACATCCGGACTGGGGAACGAAGATTTTCGATTATGGAAAGAATGAAGTGCGGAACTTCCTGATTGCCAATGCGCTGTTCTGGGTGGAATACTTCCATATAGACGGTCTTCGCGTAGATGCGGTTGCGTCCATGTTATATCTGGATTATGGAAAGAATGCAGGAGAGTGGGTGCCGAATAAGTACGGAGAGAATAAGAATCTTGAAGCGATTGATTTCTTTAAGCATCTTAATTCGGTTGTGCTTGGCCGTAATCCAGGTGCAATGATGATTGCTGAGGAATCTACTGCATGGCCGAAGGTAACCGGGGATGTGGAAGATGACGGACTGGGATTCAGCTTGAAATGGAACATGGGCTGGATGCATGATTTTACAGAATATATGAAATTGGATCCGTATTTCAGAAAAGATAATCATAATCTGATGACATTTGCAATGAGTTATGCATATAGTGAGAACTATATTCTGGTTCTGTCGCATGATGAAGTTGTACATCTGAAGTGTTCAATGTTGAATAAGATGCCGGGACTTGGATTTGATAAATATGCGAATCTGAAAGTCGGATATGCATTTATGATGGGACATGTCGGTAAGAAACTGTTGTTTATGGGACAGGAATTTGCACAGCTCCGTGAGTGGAGTGAGGAGAGAGAGTTGGACTGGTATCTTCTTGCAGAGCCGGAACATCAGGCGATTCAGAACTGGGTACGTGATCTTCTGCATTTGTATAAGAATAAAAAAGCGATGTATGAGGCAGATCATGAATTTGGTGGCTTTGAGTGGATCAATGCTGATGACACATACAGAAGTATTTTCAGCTTCATGCGTCATTCCAAAGATGGCAAGAAGAATCTGTTGTTCGTATGTAACTTCACACCGATGGAAAGAGCAGATTATCGTGTCGGTGTTCCGAAGAGAAAACAGTATAAGTTGCTGCTGAACAGCGATGAAGAGAAATACGGTGGAACGGGTGAGAAACGCCCGCAGGTATACAAAGCACAGAAGCAGGAATGCGACGGAAGACCATATTCATTCGCATATTCACTTCCACCATACGGCGTAGCAGTTTTTGAATTTTAAGAGTAACTATTCAGAACCAAGTATAAAAAGAAGAACCGGATACACATGTTTACATGTGAGTATCCGGTTCTTCTTTTTATACAGGTGACTCGAATAGAGTCACCGCCCCGAACATGAGCAAAAGAGCTGCGAAGCAGCGGAAAAGCGCGAGGAACGCGCGATTTTGCGAATGAGCGGGGATGGTTCTGAAAAGTAAAAGAAACTCGAATAGAGTCACCGCCCCGAACATGAGCAAAAGAGCTGCGAAGCAGCGGAAAAGCGCGAGGAACGCGCGATTTTGCGAATGAGCGGGGATGGTTCTGAAAAGTAAAAGAAACTCGAATAGAGTCACCGCCCCGAACATGAGCAAAAGAGCTGCGAAGCAGCGGAAAAGCGCGAGGAACGCGCGATTTTGCGAATGAGCGGGGATGGTTCTGAAAAGTAAAAGAAACTCGAATAGAGTCACCGCCCCGAACATGAGCAAAAGAGCTGCGAAGCAGCGGAAAAGCGCGAGGGACGCGCGAATTTGCGAATGAGCGGGGAAGGGTTCTGAAAAGTAAAAGAAACTCGAATAGAGTCACCGCTTAGCTATTTCACTTCCTCCATCGTCGGGATAGAGACAGCCGCCCCCGCTCTGGAGCAGGTAATGGCAGATGCTTTTGACGCCAGTTCCAGCGAAGCAGGAATATTTTTGCCGTGTAACAGTCCGGATAAAAAGAACCCGGTAAATGTATCTCCGGCAGCGGTTGTGTCTACAGCTTTTATTTTAAAGGCTGGCTGATAAATCTGTGTGTCGGAAGAGAGATACATAGAACCTTCTTCGCCGAGTGTCAGTACAAAATCGTTCTCAGGGAAAAGCTCCTGCAGTCTGGAAGCAAGCTTTTCGTTGTCGGAAATATCAGCATCCGACAGTTTGCTCTTAATCAGCCCGGCAGCTTCAATCTCATTTACAAAAAACAGATCAATGAGATGCAGCGGAAGTTCAAAAATCTTCGCATCCATTGGAGATGGATTCAAGATGATCTTCATGCCTCTGGCTTTCGCATTGATAATGATATAAGAGAGCTGATTGATCTCATTCTGGAGAACCAGGTAATCTCCTGAGCCAAAATGAGAGAGAACTTCATCTGCATATATTGTTGTGATTTGCTGGTTTGTTCCGCCATAGAGAAGAATACAATTGTCTCCCTGCACATCATTCTGGATGATTGCATGCCCGGTTGGCGTTTTTGTGTCGGTATGCAGAAGTTCTGTATGTACTCCGGCAGCAGTTAAAATGTCAGAGAGAAATTGTCCATCAGCTCCGATGACTCCGGCATGCCAGACTGACATGCCGGCTTTTGCAAGGGCGATAGACTGGTTCAGTCCTTTTCCACCCGGATATTGTTTTAAATCTTCGGAAGAAAGGGTTTCCCCTTTCTTCACAAAGTGCGGTACTTTATATACGTGATCAATATTTAATGACCCGAAATTCAGTATTTTCATACCTGTATCCTCCGTCTGTAAAATATCGAAAGTACAGTGACTTTAGTTGGAGGAACTGTCGTCCGAAGAATTGCTGTCTGAGGAATCTGAATCACTTCCGGTCAGTCCTTTGAAAAAGTTCACGACTTTATCCCACCAGCCTTCAGTATCTGCATTCTGAACTTTGTCTTTGATATCGTCCAGTGTGCTGTTGCTGACAACATCACTTCCGAGAATATCATCTTTGGTCTGGCTGATGATTCCACCGGAATTGCTGTCATTTCCGCCGAAAAATCCTTTGATGTTATTGACTAGTTTTGTGAAGAAACCTTCGCTCTTGCCTTCCAGGTTGTTCAGCGTCTGCTGAAGAGATTTGACATCGTAATCATACTGGGAAATCTTCTCCATCAGGGATACGATCTTATCTTTCTGCTCGTCGGTGAGATTAACGTCCAGATCTTTCGCTTTTTCATCGACTGTATCTGCAATCTTATCTTCGTCGCTGATATCATTTGCAATGACATTTTCTTTGACATCGTTCATCAGATCCGTTGCCTTGTCCTGCCCGATATCGTCAGCAAGTTCACCGGTAGTTACAAGCTCTTCTGTAGCGGCTTCTTTCTGCCCTTCGTCCAATTTCTCACCGCTTGCAGTCTCATAAGCCATCATGATTCCGGTTAAAGCACCAGTTCCGGATACTTCGATCGGAGATGCCGCAACAACGTTGCAGTTTTCTACGCCGGAAGTTGTCAGAGTGCTGGCAATCATGGAACTGGTTACAAATGTAAGGTTTGCGACCTTCACCTGGATACCGCCGCTTGTAGTTGGTTCTACATAAGAACAGCTGTAAGTCTTGTGACCAATCTGAGCTTCAGATGCAATTCCTTCCATATATTTACGTTCGTCCTGATTGGTAACTTCGATCGTTTCTACACTGTCTTTGCTTGTTCCGAAATATTCATACATAGACTTCTTCTGGTCGTCTGACAGGTTTGTCCCGATCGTAACAACTTTGGAACTGTCTGCGTTGGCGATCATCGGAAGACTTGCACATGTAAGTGTAACTGCCAGAGCAAGTGGAATGATTTTTTTAAATTTTTTCATAATAATGGCTGTTGCCGTACCTCCTTTTATGACTGGTATTACCAGATGTATTTTTAATGAGTTTAAATAAAAATGATGCCAGAAGACTGCAGAAATGTATTGATTTTGCAATCTTTTCCATTATTATATGGGAGCTGGCATCATTATAGTATCATAATCGTTTTGGTTTGCAAAGAAAATCCGTCTTAACTCTTTCTGAAGATTTCCTTTAGGCGTTCTTCTAATATAGAAGAGGAAATCAGTCCGCCGAAAGAGGCGAGAACTGTACCGTTTTTAAAGCAGACAAATGTCGGGACGAGATCATCCGTATAAGTTTTGGCTAAGAGTGGTGATTCGTCAATGTCTACTTCTATAAATAAATACTGCGCATGGTATTTGCCGGATATTTCTTCTGCAATTGGTTTCATCATTGCACATTTTGTGCACCAGGATGCGTAAAACATCACAACGACCGGCACGCCGGAATTGTGTATAACAGCAGGAAAATTTGCTGGAGTGACATGCTTCATAAATCAGCCTCTTTTCTTCGTATGGCAGTCCGTGTCTGTATTCAGGTACCGGCATACTTCGCAGAAAGAATGTAAAAGACATGAGAATGGTCTGTGACAGCGCCTGTTGCAAATGTTGGTAAAACAAAAACAGGAGTGCCGTCGTCTTCGTTTCGGTTTCATGAATGTGTACCTCTGCACAGACTATTGTTACTTTATTATATGATACAAAGTAAAAAATGCGTATGATGAACGTGCAAGAGGCATATGCTTATTTCCTTGCCGCAATCAGTTTGTTGATCGGATGTTTCATGGAAGAGAATTTCTCCTCGTATTCTGTCATGACATTGCCTTCGTTCATGGCAGGATCATGATGCAGGTCATAGGTACATGCGGTCATTTTCCAGATGTCGGATGTTTCCAACTGTTCGGTGGAGAAATCAAAGAGATCTCGGTTGTCTGTTTTAAATTCGACAGTGCCATCCGGAATGAGGATCTTGTCATAGCGGGCAAAAAATTCTGCAGATGTCAGACGTCTTCTTGCATGGCGGGCTTTCGGCCATGGATCGGAGAAATTCAGATAGATCCGGGATACTTCATTTTCAGCAAAAACTTCCGGAAGATCTGTGGCATCCATACAGATAAAGCGTAGATTCGGAAGATGGAGTGTGATTGTTTCTTCGGATGAAGAATCGGATGTTACCTCCAGCTTCTCGACAGCACGTAGAAGGACGCTGGAATAACGTTCGATACCGATATAGTTGATATCTGGGTTCTGCTCTGCCAATGTCAGAATAAACTGACCTTTTCCCATACCGACTTCAATATGAAGTGGATGATTATTGTGAAAAATTTCGCTGTTCCATTTGCCACGGAAGTGTCGCTCATCTTTGATTACCATTTCTGAATTGGCAAGTACGCTCTCCGCACGGGGTATATTTCTTAATCGCATAGAATGTTCCTTTCTGATATTATCCTTATTAAATACATTTTTTCATGTATATTGCATGTGCTTTTCCAGTTTAACTTTTGTCCTTTAAAATGTCAAATTTGCTATGGATTTTTCTAAAAATAAGAGTATTATATAACATATACATAAAAATATGGAAAAAGAATGGAGGCGGATTATGGATTCTGTAGTAGAGCAGTTGAGCGAAATTGAAAAAACAGCAGAAGATATTGTTGAACATGCCGAAAAACAGAAGGCGGAGATTGAACATCAGATACAAAATGAACGAGACGTGTTTGATCGGGAAACAGAGCAGGCTACACAGGAAGAGCTTTCCAGAATTCGTGCGCAGGCAAAAGAAAAAATGGATGCAGTTATGGAGGAGCAGAGGGAGAAGAACCAGAAGCTTCTGGAAGAACTGCGAAAAGAATATGAAGAAAATCATGAGGCGTATGCCAGAGAGATATTAGAACATATCACAGAGGTATAGAACATGGGAAATGTTATGGCTTACAGCGGAATTGTCACGAAAGTCCACGGGATGCAGGCGAAACTTCTGTCGGAAGAGGAGCTTGAGGAAGTCGCATCCAAAAAGACAGTTCCGGAAGTAATTGAGTATCTGAAAGAAAAGCCGGCATATGCAGAGTATATGAACCGGCTGGAGGTAAAACTTTATCATCGAAGGAATGTTGAGAAAGTGCTGTATCAGTCTTTGTATGCAGACTGGTCCAGACTGTTCCGGTTTGCGGGAATGGAACAGAAGAAGTTTTTGAAAGTTTACTGGAAACGGTATGAAGTGGATTTGATCAATTACTGTCTTCGTATCGTATTTAATCATTATGAAAAACCATTTGATCTGGAATACAAGAAAGACTTTTTTGACCGGTATTCACAGATCTCGATTGACAAGATGATTACGTCCAGAAATATTGACGAGCTGGTAGATAATTTACAGGGTACGGAGTATTATGAACCGCTCATTAAGATAAAAGATTCAGGTGCAGCGACGTTGTTTGACTATGATCTTGCACTGGATCTCTATTATTTTACGACACTTTGGAGAAAACAGCGCAGACTGCTTAAGAAGAAAGAGCTGGAGATCTATACGCGAGACTGCGGAACAAAGATTGACCTTTTGAATATCCAGTGGATATACCGTGCGAAGAAATATTATCATTTACTGCCGCCGGATATTTATGCACTTACGATTCCAATCCATTACCGGCTGAATCTGGAAGATTTTAAGATGCTGGTAGACACACCGAGTGTGGAGGAATTTCAAAATCGGCTGGACGAAACATATTATGCGAAGAAATATGAGATCGGGAAGGAACAGAAGACGATGGAGCAGATCTATCAGGACTGCCTGCGTCAGTTGTACCTGTCAGACCGAAGGCGAGAGCCGTATTCGATCGCATCGATCAGCACATATCTGTTTTTAAAAGAAGAAGAAATTAAAAAGTTGACGACAGCGTTTGAGTGTATTCGCTACGGATTAACAACAACAGAGACTTTAGCATATATGAAAGGGGTGATTCGATGATCGTCAAGATGAAATTCTTAAGCATAAGCGGGCCGAAGACAGACATTGACCGTGTCTGCGACCAGTATCTTTCTAAGTATGAGATGCAGTTGGAAAATGCAGTGGCTGAGCTTAAGACAACGGACAATCTGCAGCCATTTGTAGATTTGAATCCTTACCGGGAACCGCTCGCGAAGGCGGAGCAGTTTACGGCAATGATCAAGGATGACAAGATCTGTCCGAAAGCAGTGACATCGCAGGAGGAGATGCTTGCAATGATCCGGGAAGTGAATCATGATTTTCTGGAACTGCAGGAACAGAAAGAATTATTAAAAAAGAAAGTAGAAAGTTTACGGGAAAGACTGGATGTATTGACACCGTTTCAACCGCTGGATCTGGATCTGTACAAAGTTATGCGTTACCGCTATATGAAGGTGCGGTTTGGACGGATTTTGGTAGATTATTTTAATCGGCTTGAAAAATATTTATTTGATGATCTGAATGCAGTATTTATAGAGGGAGCAAGGGATGAGAATTATGTCTATGGATGTTATTTTACATCCAATCCAGAAGCGAGCAAAATAGACTCTGTATTTAATTCACTTCATTTTGAGCGGATCAGCCTGTCACCAGATTTTATTGGAACGCCGACACAGGCATGTGAGGAATTACAGAAAGAGATTGGTAAAACGAAAAAGAAGATCAAGAAGATTAAGCAAAGTATCCGTGTGCTGGTTGAAAAGCATGCGGCAGAACTGTTAGGAGCGCAGAAGCGTCTGGAAGAATTGTGCAATATCTTTGATGTGCGTAAGATGGCAGCGCGAATTGAGGAAGGCGACAACAAGGAAGAGTATTACATCCTGTGCGGATGGATGGGCGAAGAAGATGTCGCTAAATTCCTGGAAGAGACGAAAAAGGATGATAAGATATTTGTTGTAGTGGAAGAAGACAGAGAGAAGTTCTTCGGTGAACCGCCGACAAAACTTAAGAATCCGAAGCTTTTCAAACCGTTTGAGATGTTTGTACAGATGTATGGGCTTCCGGCGAATGATGAGATGGATCCGACAATGTTCGTGGCACTTACTTATACATTTATTTTCGGCGCGATGTTCGGAGATGTGGGACAGGGCTTCTGCCTGTTTGCAATTGGTGGAATCCTGTATTTGACGAAGAAGATAAATCTCGCGGGAATTATATCGGTTGCAGGTATTTTCTCAATGGCATTTGGATTTATGTTTGGAAGTGTATTTGGTTTTGAAGATGTGATACCGGCACTATGGTTGAAACCGGTAGAAGCTATGACAAATCTGCCATTTATCGGGCAGCTGAATACGGTATTTATTGTGGCGGTTGCCTTTGGCATGGGACTGAACCTGCTGGTGATCCTGTTCCAGATGATCAATGCGATAAAAGCACATGATAGAGGCAATCTGTTATTTTCCAATAACGGGCTGGCGGGATTTATATTTTACGGATGTATCATTCTGACAATCGTTCTGTATATGACAGGACATAAGACGCCGAGTAATATTTTACTGGCAATCTGTCTTGGCATACCGGTCATCCTGTTTGTATTTAAAGAACCTCTGACGAATCTTGTGGAGCATAATCACAAGAAACTCGAAGAGGGAAAAGTGATGTTTCTTGTGCAGGGATTTTTTGAATTATTTGAAACGATGCTGAGTTATTTTTCCAATACATTGTCTTATGTGCGAATCGGTGCATTTGCAGTCAGCCATGCGGCGATCATGGAAGTTGTACTGATGTTGTCTGGAGCGGAGAGCGGAAGCGTGAATATCTTTGGCGTGATTCTCGGCAATGTGATCGTGTGCCTGTTAGAGGGACTGATTGTAGGAATCCAGGTACTCAGGCTGGAATATTATGAAATGTTCAGCCGTTTTTATAAAGGAACCGGAAGAGAGTTTAAACCATTTGATCAACATAAAAAAGAACATTAAGATCTGGAAAATAGGAGGATATTATTATGACACTGACTGTAAAATTACTGCTGATCGCAACTTTGATTCTGAGTATCATCATACCATTTGGGTATTATCTGCTTGGCGAGCAGTCGAAAAAACGCTATAAAAAAGCAATCGGAGCAAATGTGTTTTTCTTCTTTGGAGCATTTGTGATTGCGGGAATTATGTTATTTGGCGGAGACACTGTACATGCAGCAGAAGCTGCAACGCAGACCGCTTCTAATGCAACCGGATTCGGATATCTTGCCGCCGCACTTGCAACCGGTTTATCCTGTGTCGGTGGAGGTATTGCCGTAGCCAGTGCGGCAAGCGCAGCACTGGGTGCCATCAGTGAAGATTCCAGCGCACTTGGAAAATCACTGATCTTCGTAGGACTTGCAGAAGGTGTTTGTCTGTATGGACTGATCATCTCCTTCATGATCCTTGGTAAATTGTAAGATGAAAATGTATCTGATCAGTGATAATATCGATACTCTGACAGGAATGAGGCTTGCCGGTGTAGACGGCGTGATGGTGCACACGCGGGAAGAGCTGCGCAGTGCCATTGAAGAAGCGATGCATGATAAGACCGTTGGAATTATCCTGCTGACAGAAAAATTTGGAAGGGAATTTCCGGATCTGATCAATGAGATTAAACTGGAAAGGACGATGCCGCTTCTGATTGAAATTCCTGACAGACACGGAACCGGACGAAAAAAAGATTTTATCACTTCGTATGTAAATGAGGCAATCGGACTGAAGTTATAGATAGGAAGAAGGTGGCATGCTTGACATTAGAGGAGAAAATAAAGCATCTTCGCACGAAGGCGATGGAAGAAGCCCGTGGCGAAGGAAATGCAATCATCAAACAGCATGAGGATGCGCTCCGGCAGCTTGCAAAGCAGCATGAAGAAGAGGTGAAACGTCAGGTAGAGACGCGGATCAAAGCAGAGCAGGTAAGTGCAAAGCAGCAGCTCAATATGGCAATGTCAAAGGCGCAGCTCGAATTGAAAAGAGAGATCAGCGCGACGCAATTTGAATTAAAAAAAGAACTGTTTCAGGAAGTGGAAGAAAAACTGAATGATTATATGCAGACACCACAGTATCAGGCACTTCTTGTTACTTATATAGAAAAGGCTGCCAGATTTGCAGATGGAAAAGAGATGACGATATATCTTAATCCGTCGGATGCAAGATGGAAAGATTATTTGGAAGAGCATACCGGCATGAAACTTACGATCAGTAAAGAAGATTTTATTGGCGGGGTGCGCGCGGTAATTCATGAAAGAAATATATTAGTTGACTATGCGTTTAAGGGAGCGCTGGAAAATGAATCCCAGAAATTCTCATTCAAGGGAGGTGCGGGAATTGACTAGCGAAAAGACTGGAAAGATATATGGCATTAATGGTCCCGTTATCTATCTGAAAGGGAAGAATGGATTTAAAATGTCGGAGATGGTCTATGTCGGAAAGGAACGCCTTGTCGGTGAGGTGATTTCTCTGGATAAAGATCTGACAACGATCCAGGTATACGAGGAGACATCGGGACTGCGTCCGGGAGAAGAAGTTACGGCATCGGGCGCTGCTGTCTCTGTGACACTGGCTCCGGGAATACTAAATAACATATTTGATGGAATCGAACGACCGCTTGAGAGAATCGCAGAATCAGGAGGTGCATTTATCACACGTGGTGTCAGCGTGGACGAACTGGATAAAGAAAAATTATGGGATACACATATAACAGTGGGTATCGGTGATCTGGTGCACGGAGGAATGATTATTGCAGAAGTTCCGGAAACGCGTGCAATCGTGCATAAATGCATGGTGCCACCGGATGTAGAAGGAAAAGTAATTTCGGTTGTACCGGATGGACAGTATACGATCAAGGATACGCTGATAACACTGGAGCTTGCGGATGGGACATTAAAAGAACTGTCAATGACACAGAGATGGCCGATCCGTGTACCGCGGCCGGTATCGGAACGGTATCCGGCAAGCGTACCGCTTGTAACCGGACAGAGAATCCTGGATACCATGTTCCCGATTGCAAAGGGCGGAACCGCCGCAATTCCTGGAGGATTCGGAACCGGAAAGACGATGACACAGCATCAGATCGCAAAATGGTCCGATGCAGATATTATTATTTATATCGGATGTGGAGAGCGTGGAAATGAGATGACACAGGTTCTGGAAGAATTTTCCGAGCTGGTCGATCCGAAATCCGGCAATCCTCTGATGGACAGGACAGCGCTGATCGCAAATACTTCTAACATGCCGGTAGCTGCCCGTGAAGCATCTATTTATACCGGACTCACCCTGGCAGAGTATTATCGTGATATGGGGTATGATGTGGCGATTATGGCAGATTCTACTTCACGATGGGCAGAGGCACTGCGTGAACTGTCCGGACGACTGGAAGAGATGCCGGCAGAAGAGGGATTTCCGGCTTATCTTGCATCCAGACTGTCCGCATTCTATGAGCGTGCAGGTATGATGCAGACATTAAATGGAGCAACCGGATCAGTATCGATCATCGGTGCAGTATCGCCACAGGGTGGAGATTTCTCTGAACCGGTCACACAGAATACAAAGCGTTTCGTGCGTTGCTTCTGGGGACTGGATAAATCGCTGGCGTATGCGAGACATTTCCCGGCAATCCACTGGCTGTCCAGCTACAGTGAATATCTGAACGATTTAAGTGGATGGTATTCGGATCACGTATCGCCGAAGTTTGTAGATTACCGGAATCGTCTGATGGCAATTCTGAATCAGGAGAGCAGTCTGATGGAGATTGTAAAACTGATTGGTGGCGATGTACTTCCGGATGATCAGAAACTGATTTTGGAAATTGCAAGAGTGATCCGTCTTGGATTCTTGCAGCAGAATGCATTCCACAAAGATGATACATGCGTTTCGCTGGAGAAACAGTTTAAGATGATGGATGTTATTTTATATTTATATAAGAAAAGCCGGAAGCTGGTTGCGATGGGTATGCCGATGTCTGTGCTGAAAGCCGAAGGGATTTACGAAAAGGTAATCGCTATTAAATATGATGTGCCGAACGATAACCTGCAGCTTTTGGATCTGTATAAACGGGATATTGACGAGTTCTACGATCGTGTCGTAGAGAAGAATGCATAAAGGGGGAGTAAGTTGTGGCAATTGAATATTTAGGACTGAGCAGCATAAACGGACCTCTTGTTGTGCTGGAAGGGGTACAGGATGCATTTTATGATGAAATTGTAGAATTTGTAGTAGATCATAAGATCCATAAAATGGGAAGAATCGTGGAACTTGATGAAGACAAGGCAATCATCCAGGTATTTGAAGGTACGGAAAATATGTCGTTGGACAATACGCATACCAAGCTGACCGGACGTCCGATGGAAGTTGATGTGTCCCCGGAGATGCTGGGGCGTACATTTAACGGAATCGGCGAACCGATTGATGGACTTGGACCGATCACGGCAGCAGACAGGCGGGACATCAATGGGCTTCCGTTAAATCCGGTAAAGAGAGAGTATCCGAGAAACTATATCCGTACCGGCATTTCAGCAATTGACGGACTGACAACACTGATCCGTGGGCAGAAGCTCCCGATTTTCTCAGGAAACGGACTTCCGCATGACCAGCTTGCGGCGCAGATCGTGAAGCAGGCATCACTCGGCGAAGGTTCGGACGAGGAGTTTGCGGTTGTATTTGGCGCTATGGGTGTCAAACACGACGTGGCAGAATTTTTCCGCAGAACATTCGAAGAGAGCGGTGTATCCGATCATGTATGTATGTTCCTGAATCTTGCAAATGATCCGGTTGTTGAACGTCTGATCACGCCGAAAGTGGCACTGACAGTGGCAGAATATCTTGCTTTTGAGTGTAATATGCACATCCTTGTTATTCTGACAGATATGACATCCTTTGCGGAGGCGATGCGTGAAGTATCTTCTTCCAGAGGAGAAATCCCGTCAAGAAAAGGATATCCGGGCTATCTGTACAGTGAGCTGGCAACGATTTATGAGCGTGCCGGAATTGTAGAAGATTCGACTGGTTCTGTGACACAGCTTCCGATCCTGACGATGCCGAATGATGATATTACACATCCGATTCCGGATCTGACCGGATATATTACAGAAGGGCAGGTTGTTCTGGACCGGAATTTACACGGGCAGGCAATTTATCCGCCAATCAGTATCCTGCCGTCACTGTCCCGTCTGATGAAAGACGGGATTGGAGCAGGCTACACAAGAGAAGATCATCAGGATCTGGCAAATCAGTTATTTTCAGCTTATGCAAAGGTGGGGGAAGCGAGAAATCTTGCCTCCGTTATCGGAGAAGATGAGCTGTCACCGATCGACAAGCAGTATCTGAAATTCGGAGAAGAATTTGAAAAACGATATATCGGTCAGGGCCCAAAAGAAAACCGTACGATTCTGAATACGCTGGATCTCGGCTGGGAACTTTTAGGTTTACTTCCAAAAGAGGAATTAGACCGAATCGATACGAAACTGGTTGATAAATATTATAAGAAAAAAGAAGAGACGGATGAGGAAGAAAGTGAATCATAAGAAATAATTTTATTTCTATGACAGAGACCAGAATGAAAGCAGAAAAGGAGGCAGAGTATGGATCCGAGAGAATTTCCTACAAAAGGAAACTTAATGCTTGCCAAAAACTCGCTGGCACTGGCGCATCAGGGCTATGATCTGATGGATAAGAAGCGGAATATTCTGCTCAAAGAGCTGATGTCACTGATTGATGAGGCAAAGGATATTCAGGAAGAGATTGACCAGACATTTACAAAAGCATATGCATGCCTGCAGCGTGCGAATATCGAGCATGGAATCAGCAAAGTGCGGGAACTGGCATTTACCGTGCCGATCGAAGATTCTATCCGCATCCAGACGCGGAGTATTATGGGAACAGAGATCCCGCATGTCAAATACGATGCAAAGCAGAATGATCTGACGTATTCGTTCAGTACAACGAGAGAGTCGATCGATATTGCGCGAGAAGCATTCCGGGAAGTGAAAGATCTGACCATCAAATTGTCGATGGTGGAGAATGCGGCGTATCGTCTGGCAACGAATATTAAAAAGACACAGAAACGTGCCAATGCGCTTAAGAATATTACGATTCCGATGTACAGCAATCTGGTATACACGATCAGCAATGCGCTGGAGGAAAAAGAAAGGGAAGAGTTTACCAGATTGAAGGTGATTAAGCGGATGAAGTCGTAGAGGATTATATAATAATGAAATATAAGAAAAAGACTTGACAATTTTTGCGTGGGGGGGAGACTAAAACTAAAAAAGGGAGGCACAGGGGAATGAAAAAGTATAAAAAATATTTTATCATTACACTTATGTTAGCGTTCGTGTTTAGTTTTAGTTTTACTTCTTTACCGGTTTCAGCTGCATCAAAATATGGAACATATGGTAGAAGAACATATTACTATACTGTATCAAAAGCTAAGAATATTAGAATTGAAAAAAGAGGTAAAGCTGTTGGCAAGTATTTAAATGAATGGATGGAAGGCGGCGTGAAATTAGCTGTGAGCTATGCAATGGGAAATTATTCGATTCCATTTAGTATTGTCGAAATAATGGTTGGAGATGGTGGCGTTAAATATGATAAAAAATCATATTCATCCTATGTTTTTCAGGCAAAATATACGACAAGAAATATTTTTTATTATCAGGACAATGCAAAGAAAAAGAAAAAAGTAGTACTTTCTGATGAAAAAGGTGTAGCAGATGTGTTTTATGAATTTCATCCAGTTGGAGTTGGTTTTAAAAAGTCGACATATACTAAAAAATTAAAAAGTAAAGCAACCGTTAAAACAACTTATTATGATAAAAAGTCAAGGAACTTGGAAAGATGTAATATATTGGCAAATCATAATACAAAAGAAATGTGGACAATATCTTCAGAGCTTCTGACAGAAAAGTGGAGAAAAAAATAGCTCTAAAAGGAGTTGTCTCTTGTTGAGGGAAAATAATGAAAAAAAGAATTTTAATGTGCATAAGTACTGTTGTTGTAGTTGGAATTATAGCAATAATTATAGTTTTGAATGGACATACGACATTGGTAAGACAAATAGACAAAAATTTAGGTTCATCAACAAAATGGAAAATTATATCTGTCGAAAAAATGGAGAGTGATGAGAATCCAATTGTACATGACACAGATTTGCAGACGGTAATATATAAGAATCTTATTGATGAAATTAAAAAAACAAAGATGAAGCGTAAACGCAGAGAATTAGGGATGGAAATAAAAAAGCCACTCTATACAATGACAGTTTCTTCGGATAATGACTATATAACATTTACTGTAAATAATGAAGGTGAAATTCACTTAAATCAAACAGATATAACATATATTATTTTAAACGAAAATTCAAAACTATATGATGTACTCAAACAAAATTTTGGCTTGAAAAAATGATTAAAAGAGATAACAAAATAGTTAAGTGAAAGAAAACAGCTACGATATACTGTTGTGTAAGTATATTGTAGCTGTTTTAGCTGTCAGGGCATCCCCACTTTCTCTGGAACTTTTAATATGGCAGCTCCCGTTTACGCTGATGTTGACAGTTGTGCATGAATTGATTCACGGAATTACATGGGGAATATTTGCAGAAAAACATTTTCAATCTATAAATTTTGGCGTGATCTGGAAGATGCTGACGCCGTACTGCCATTGTTCGGTACCACTTAAGAAATGGCAGTATGTATTGGGAGCGGCAATGCCAACACTGGTTCTTGGAGCAGGGTTGGGAGTAGTGGCAATCATGACAGGCAATCTTGTGTGCCTTTATCTTGCGGAATTTATGACTCTCGGCGGCGGTGGAGATTTTTTGATTATTATGAAAATATTACGATATCACTCTGACAAGGAAGACCAGGTATATTATGACCATCCATATGAATGTGGAGTTGTTGTTTTTGAAAAATAGAACAAAAAAGAAATAAAAATAAGTTGAAAAGATGATTTGATAGTGCTAAACTCCTATAAAAGCATCTTTTTCTTTTGCGCTTTTAAGCGTGTCTTATTCATATCTAAAGTATCTGAAAGGAATTCATGCTTTTAAATTTCACTAATAACAGCAGGAGTCCTGAAGGTACTAACGAAGACCGCACAATTTCTTGTGAAGGACTCAGAATAAAGAAGGGAGTATTTCATGAGAAAAAACAGAGAGTACAAAAGTGATGTATTTTCCATGTTAATGGAAAGCAAAGAAAATGCGCTGGAAGTTTACAATGCATTAAACGATTCGGAATATACCAATCCGGAGGAAGTGGAGATTGTTCAGTTGGAGCGGGGCGTGTCGCTCTCCATTCGGAATGATGCTTCATTCATTATTGATATGAACATCAATTTTTATGAGCATCAATCCACATACAATCCCAATATGCCACTTCGAAGTTTAATCTATTTTGTAAATACATTGCAGGACTGGCTGAAAGATAATGACAAGGATCTATTCAGCAGAAGACAAATACAGATACCGACACCGCATTTTATCGTATTTTATAATGGGACACAAAAAAGAACGGAATACGAAGAAATGAGACTGTCGGATTCGTTTTACCACAAAGCCGAAGAACTGCAGATAGAGATCATCTGCAAAGTTTATAATATCAATCCGGAAAACAATCAGATTTTGAAAAGAAAATCAGCAGTACTGGAAGGATATACATATTTTGTGGAAAAGGTAAGGGAGAATCAAAGGCAGGGAATGAATCTGGAAGAGGCTGTGGACAGTGCGATAAATGATTGTATAACGAATCATATATTGGAAGATTTTTTCAGAAGCAGGAAGGATGAAGTGAAGAAAATGACACATCTGGATTATACGTGGGAAAAGCGGGAAAGGTTAATACGCATGGAAGAATATGCAGATGGCGAAGCGGCTGGAATACAGAAAGGCGAAGCCGCTGGAATACGGAAGGGCAAGATTGATTCGCTGATGGAAATCTTGCAGGAACTTGGCGATATTCCGGAAGTACTTCAAACCCGGATTGAATCAGAAAAAGACCTGCAGGTTTTAACGAGCTGGCTGAAAGCAGCCGCGAGAGCAGACTCTTTGAAAGAATTTCGAGAGAAAACAGGTTTGAATATTTAACGGTACTGCACCGTGGGTTTAGTCCGGAAATTATTTAAGCTATAAAATAAAAATTGTAACTAGTATGAATGAAAAGAGATTGGCGTATCAGTTGAATGATATGCCAATCTCTTTTTCAATCAATTCAGATTATGTAAGAAAAATATCATACTACAATTTAATATTCTGGATTATAACTGTCTGGATCTTTCAGCAGCAGCCTTGATACATTCCATAACCGAAGCGCGCATGCCGCCACGTTCCAGTGCTTCGCAGCCTTCGATGGTAGTTCCGGCAGGGGAAGTTACCATATCTTTTAAAGCACCCGGATGGATATCCATCTCAAGAAGCATCTTTGCAGTTCCAAGGCAGGTCTGCTCTGCAAGGCGGTATGCAGTAGCGCGAGGAAGTCCCTGTTTTACGCCACCGTCTGCCATTGCTTCGATGAACATTGCAACATAAGCCGGACCGCCACCGTTTAATGCGCAGGCTGCATCGATGAGATGCTCCGGAAGGAGTTCAACAACACCGATAGAGCTGTAGATGGATTTGGCGATTTCCATTTCATCTTCTTTGAAATCATTGTCAGAGCAAAGAGCAAATGCTCCTGCAAATACCATCGCCGGAGTATTTGGAAGAAGGCGCAGGATTCTAGGTGTACCATCGATCATAGCCTGAAGTCTTTCGACTGTTACACCGGCTACGATAGACATCATTGCTTTACCGTCCAGTGCTTTTTTGCACTGCTCTAAAGCTTCTGCGGCATTCTGAGGTTTAACGGCAAGTAAAATAATGTCGCTGTTCTTGCAGACATCTTCATCGTCTGCCGCGAGATTGACACCCCAGCCGTTTGCTTTTTCCATCATGGCAGGGTTAATGTCGTAAACGTATACATTCTCTTTTGCGAGTACACCGCTTTCCAGTGCGCCGTAGAGGATCGCGCCTCCCATGTTTCCGCATCCGATGACTCCGATTTTCTTTGTTACCATAATAATCGACCTCCTAAATCAAAATGTTTAATATGAATTATTATCAGACAGATTGTGTCGCGCGCTGCGCGTTCACAATCAGGCATCTGTATTCTTAAATTCTTCCCAGGCAGCAGTCAGTTTGTCCGGGGTTTCTAACAGCAGCTTTGTCCCTTCTGCTATACAGCGTGCAGCGTAAAGCATACCTTTGTGTCCGATACTCATGCCTGCCTGCTTTGCGGCAGCCCAGTGATGCAGAGACGTACCGCGGCACATGGTAGCAGCACTGATGGTGATGAGAGGAACGGTGTGGCTGACTTCCGTAGCGTCTGTACCGATGAAGATCGGAACAGGTTCCGGCTCCAGCGGTTCCAGTCCTTTGAAATAAATCCCGTCATTTTCCAACCCGGCTTCTTTACTGAGTTCGGCGGCAAATGTCAGTTCATCTTCGGTATATTCCGGAGTCGGGATATGTGTCATTGCCTCATAGTACAGCTCTGCAAGCACACGGTTGACTTTCATCTCTTTACAGCTGGTGACCAGTTCAATATCTACGGTTGTATCTGTCATCATGGCAGCACCGCGTGCACATTTATCCACACGTGCACTGGCATCTTCTGTGCGGGAACGCTTGAAAGAACGGATGAAATAATTCGTCTTTGCAAGATCCGGAACAACATTTGACGGGATTCCGTTATCGACATATGCATAATGCATACGGACTTCATCCGGCACATGTTCACGCAGATAATTTACACCGATATTCATAAGTTCGGCTGCATCCAGAGCGCTTCGCCCTTCCTGCGGAGATTTGGCGGCATGTGCGCTGACTCCGTGGAAAGTATAATTTTTCACATCCTGGGACATCCAGATATCGTTGCTGATCCGGTTCCGGTCAAATGGATGCCATGTTACGGCAACATCCAGGCCATCAAAGACGCCGGCTTTGTTCATAACA
This sequence comes from Dorea sp. AM13-35, assembly GCF_003473885.1. Classification (NCBI taxonomy): domain Bacteria; kingdom Bacillati; phylum Bacillota; class Clostridia; order Lachnospirales; family Lachnospiraceae; genus Dorea; species Dorea sp. AM13-35. The sequence goes on along the minus strand of NZ_QUCZ01000003.1, from coordinate 220,801 downwards.
ATCTTGCCGGACATGATCTCTTCAGCAGGACAACCGTAGACGCAGATCGTGCCGGGAATCTGTTCTGTTTCCATATGATTTTTCAGTGCGCAGGCGGCTCCGATTACGGCAGTGCCCAGTAAGTTATGACCGCAGGCATGTCCGACACCGGGAAGTGCATCGTATTCTGCGAGAAATCCAAGGATTGGTTTTCCTGTGCCCCAGGTTGCGGTAAAGGCAGTCTCAATATTTGCAGTTCCGCTTGAAACAGTAAATCCCTGTTCCTGTAAATAAGTACTTAAACGCACCGAAGATTTTTGTTCTTGATAGGCAAGTTCCGGATTGGCAAATATGTAATTTGCCGTATCAATTAATTCTGCCTGATGTGTTTTAAGCCAGTCTGCTACAATGTTACGGCTGGCGGAAGATTCGGAACAAATTTCTTCACTGAAATGATTGATCGTAGAATCTGTCATATTTAAACTTCCTCCGGGTAAGCACCCTCTAATACATCCAGATATTCCTGACCGAAAGTATCCACGTAATCAGCAAGGGCAAGATCAATTGCTTTCTGACCGTTTGTGCCAAGCTTTTCGATCAGTGTCTTACTAATTGTATCTTTCAGATGTGCGGTGTGAAAATTAAAATCTTTCATGCAGGAAGTGCCGAGATCCTTCTTCTTGGCAGCGAGAGCTTCGACATCTTCCGGCGTCAGTGGATAGCCCCAGTCAAATTCGCATTGTTCGCCGCCCCAGCTCATGGATGTAGCAGTTGGGGTACAGACAAAATCAGAGCGGAATCCCTGATAAACCGCATTATCAACATTGACACAATAAAGTTTACCGTATTCTGTAATATCGTGCTTTTTCCATGCTTCACACCAGGCACATTTCGAAATATAAGTCTGAAGTGTCGGTTCGGTACGGAGTGTACCAAATTGCATCTGTCCGTCATAGTCAGGCTTCCACTCGCCGTAAGCCTGGTTGGTCATTGTGTTGAGCGGATCGCCGTGAGCAATCGCTCGTGCAGCCATTCTTGCACCTCGTTCTTTACCATAGACAGTCATACCGTCTAAGATTGCCTGTTTTCCTTCTTCGCCACAGATTTCAATAGCGCGCTTGGCGAGAAAAGCAAACATCATTGCATGATGTTCGATCTTACAGGAAACCGTTTCTTTGGCTGTATTCATAATTATCATCCTTTCACATAGTAGTCTGTTAAAGTTTGGAGACATTATACTACATTTTATAAGAAGATACCAGTGTAAGGGAGGAAACTAAAGACACAAAATATAACTGATAATCTATAATCAGTAATAGAAAAAATCTATATCTGTCGTTAGTTATTAAAAAATATGAGTGGTTTTTTATCTGAAAAAAAGCTATGATGGTTATATGAGATAAACTGTATAAAAAATATAGAAAAAAAGAACGACAAAATGTAAAAAGAGGTAAAAAACAATGGACAAAAAACGTTTTATGGTAGTCAGTGGTTTCCTTGGAGCAGGAAAGACAACGACGATGGTAGCACTTACAGAGTACATTAACAGCACAGGCAAACATGCAGCAATCATTGCAAATGACCTGGGAGCAAATTATATTATCGATGCAGAGTATTCTGATCGTCAGAATGTAGAAGTCACACCGATCGGCGGCGACTGTATCTGCTATATTCCGGATACATTGATCGAAAGAATCGAGCGTCTGAACAGAGAGCCGAAAGATCTGGTTATGTCTGATATTCCGGGATGCGGAATCGGTGCACTGGATCATGTATATGGCAATCTGGACAAGAACCACAAGGATGAGTTTACACTGGCTCCGTTTCTTGTTGTAACAGACCCGGAGAGACTTCGTATGATCATGCCGGAGCAGGCAGATATCCATCTTCCGGAAGAATTAAAATTCCTTCTGGATGCACAGTTAAAAGAAGCAGACTGTATCGTTCTGAATAAGATCGATCTGATGTCTGATGAGGAAGTGGACCGCTATGTAAAATTCTTAAAAGAAGCTTGCCCGGATATTCCGGTGTTCCCTATCTCTGCAAAAGAAAAGATCGGTCTGGAACAGGTAGCAGACTATGTACTGACTGCAGAGAGCCGTGTGAACATTACAGATATCGGATACGGCGGACCGGAATTCGTTGCAGCTGAGAAGAGTATGTCATGGTTCAACAGAAATGTATTTATCACAGCAAAAGACGGCAAAGCATTTGACGGAAATGAATTAGTTGACGATCTCATTGACGAGATTCGTAACGGACTGATTGCAAATAAGAGAAATGTTCCACATCTGAAGACATTTGCAGTAGGAAAAGAGAATGATTATGGAAAATTCAGTCTGATCGGTGTAGATTATGACATCATCCATGACCAGGAACTGAAAGAAGAAACAGAAAAATTGCGTCTTGTTGTAAATGCGCGTGCAGTATGCGAATCTGATCTGTTATTAGATATTGTAGATGATGCATTTGATGCTGTAGCTGAAAAATATAATGTAAAGATTAAAGTATTCTTCAGTGAGTGCTTCGGAATGATGGACGAGGGAAGACATTAAGCGAAAGTCTGTTACAAAGTAATGGGAAAGAGATCACAAATTATGAGCAATGATATTCACGAACAAATAAAGGAATATTATGGAGTCATCCTGCAAAGCAGTGATGACCTCAAAACAAATGCGTGCTGCTGCAGTTCAGCGCCGCCGAAGTATGTAAAAGATATTTTGCCGTTGATCAAGGATGAGATAAAAAACCGTTTTTATGGCTGTGGTTCTCCGATTCCGATGGGAATGAAAGGATGCCATGTGCTGGATCTCGGATGTGGTACGGGAAGAGATGTCTATATTTTATCTAAACTGGTTGGGGAAGAGGGACATGTCTATGGCGTAGATATGACACCGTCCCAGATTGAAGTTGCCATCCGTAATGAAGCAGCGCAGATGGAGGCATTTGGATTCGAAAAGACGAATACAAGTTTTCATCTGGGATATATCGAAGATCTGAAAAGCATCGGAATTGAAGATAATTCCATCGATGTTGTGACATCTAACTGCGTAATTAATCTGTCGCCGTTCAAGGAGCAGATTTTCCGGGAAGTATACCGGGTATTAAAAGAAGGCGGAGAGATTTATTTCTCCGATGTTTTTGCCGACCGCAGGCTTCCGGATGAAATAAAAAATGATCCGGTCATGCGCGGAGAATGTATGGGTGGCTCCATGTATCTGGAAGATTTCCGCAGAATGATGGAAAAATGTGGTTTTGTCACTTATTATACGATGGAAAAGACACCGATCCAGCCGCATGATTTCGAGATTGCGAGATTGACAGGAGACATCCAGTTTTATTCCTGTACAGTACGCGCATTTAAGTGTAGCGGCCTGGAGGACCGGGAAGAAAATTACGGACATAGTGCGACCTATCTTGGAACGATGGAGGAAAATAAACGGTATTGCGATTTTGATGAGACATTCCGTTTTCTGAAAAATAAACCACTTGGAATCAGTGGTAATCTTGCAAAGATTTTAAGGGCTTCCAGATTCTGTAATTATTTTACGGTTGAAGGAGAAGGGGAGACACATTATGGCCTGTTTAAAGAACTGGATCAGAGTGTTAATCCGACGCAGTATGATAAAAATGCAAAGATTACAGCAAGGACACTGAAAGAAGAAGTCAGACGGTATGACATTCCGGAATTAATGGATCGTGTCAAAGGTGTGGATGAGCTGTATTCCAAAGAGCAGCTCACGACAATGCAGGTAAATGTCGGCTACAGGTGTAATCTGTCCTGTGCACACTGCTTCCTGGAGTGTGGGCCGGATAAAACGGAGATGATGAGCAAAGAGACAATGGATCAGTGCCTGCAGGCATTTAAGACCGGTGGGTTTCGAACGATGGATATTACCGGCGGTTCACCGGAGATGAATCCGAATCTTACTTATTTCATTGAGGCAGCATCGAAGCTTGGCGATGTGATTGTCCGCACAAATCTTGTTATTTTGCAGAAGGAAGCATATGCTCACTTAATAGATGTATATACAGAAAATAAAGTCCGTATTGTCTGTTCTCTGCCTTACTATAATAAGAAAGTTGTGGAAAAGCAGAGAGGCGCACATGTATTTGATCCGGCGATTAAGATTCTACAGGAATTAAATGCAAGAGGCTATGGCAGACAGGATGATCTGCGGCTGACGCTTGTGTATAATACAGATGGCCCGTATCTGCCACCGAATGAATTTATGCTGGAAAAGACATACAGAGAAATTCTGGAAAAGGAATATGGCATTGTATTTACGGATTTGATCGCAATTGGAAATGTGCCGATCGGAAGATTCGGGCAGGAGTTAAAGCACCAGGGAAAACTTGGATCTTATCTGAAACTGCAGAGTGAGAACTTCAATGAAGACAATCTGCCGAAGGTTATGTGCCGGGATCAGATCAATGTTGATTACGATGGCAGTCTGTATGACTGTGAATATTATCATGTCCTTGGAATGAAACCAGATGGGGAAGCACATATCAGAGAGCTTGCGGATCATGCGCCGAAGCCGCGGAAGATTCATACCTGTGCAGTTTGCTATAGTTGTACGGCAGGATATGGAAGCAGCTGTGGTGGGAATCTGTCACATTAAGTTGGCAGTGGAAGGTTCTGCCGGTGTGATTTGTCGGATAGAAAAAGAGCTGTTTGGAAATTATGAAAATGATTTCTGGAAAAATATGGAAGAAAAATAAAAAAATATTAAAAAACACTTGATTTTTAGAAAAACATGTCATATAATATTACTTGCGTCACGGAAAACTGATGACGCAGGATATGCGCGATTAGCTCAGTTGGCAGAGCACCTGACTCTTAATCAGGGTGTCCAGGGTTCGAACCCCTGATCGCGCACTATAAGATCGCTGTTTTTGCAGACAACAGAGCTGCAGGGACGGCGATTTTTTGTATAATAGGAAATTTCATTTCCTATTATACAAAAGCCTCCGGCAGGATGCGCACTGCGGCGTACAATGATGATGTCGCAAGCGACCACCGCAGGCGCGCGAATGTGCCAAGGCACATTCGATTTATAGCGACGAGGAGGGAACAACATGGCGGCATTTAACCGTTTTATAGAAAAATGGATGGCACTGGTGACACCAATCTGCCTTCTTTTGGGCGTGTGGTTCCCGGATATTGCAAAACATGGACTCCCATATGTTCCGTTTGTCTTTGCATTTATGACATTTAATGGTGCTTTGAAGTCTAGCTTCAAAGATGTGGCGGGGGTATTTAAGAACCCGTCAATACTTCTTGTGATGCTCGGGCTTATTCATGTTGTAATGCCGGTATTTGCCTGCGGACTTGGACATTTATTTTTCACAGATAATGCAAGGCTGATTGCCGGGATGGTGTTGGAATTTTCAGTGCCGACAGCGGTGTCAGGACTGATGTGGATAACAATCTACAGCGGAAATAGTCCGTTATCGCTGTCTCTGGTGGTGACAGATACGGTGTTGTCGCCGTTTTTAATTCCATTGACATTAAGGATTCTTCTTGGAAAAACAGTACATATGGATACAGTACAGATGATGCAGGAGCTGATCTTCATGGTGGCATTTCCGGCAATTTTTGCTATGTGCCTGAATCAGATCAGCCATAATCGCGCAAAAGAATGTTTGCCGAAAGTGCTCGCACCTTATTCCAAACTGGCGTTGATATTTGTTGTAATATCCAATTCATCCAAAGTGGCACCGTATATTCGCCATATGAACGGACAGCGGGTAGCTGTAGCAGTAACAATTCTCGTACTGGCGGCAAGCGGTTATGCAATCGGACTTCTGGTCGCAAAATTATGGAAGAAGGATCACGAAACATCTATTTCCATGATGTACGGAAACGGAATGCGTAATATCAGCGTGGGAGCCGTGATTGCGGCGGCATATTTCCCGGGAGAAGTGATGTTCCCGGTTATGATCGGAACGTTGTTCCAACAGGTACTGGCTGCATTTTATGGAAAAGCAACGGAGCAGCCGGGTGACAGCAGTAAAAACTAAGATTTCCCTAAGAATATCTTTAGAATTATTTTCTTTACAAGGATGTGTATTCTATTTATAATTTTACCAACAAAAGAAATGAGGAAAAAGGATGCACAAAAGACGAAGAGAGTTTAAGAAGAGAGCCAGATGTGTGTTGAAGACGCATTACTGGCTTTTTGTTATGTTATGCCTTATTGCAGGCATGATCGGAACAGAATTTACCACTTCCGTGAAACTGGGAAAGGACGCAGCAGTGTCTTATGCGGAAGCAGAGAACACGGTCAATCGTCTGACAACGGATAACCTGATCGGAGCGTTCTATGATAATCTGGAAGAATTTAATGAAGGAAAAGAGGCGGAGCAGAGAGCGCGCATTGATGAAAAGAAGAAACGCTATGAAGAAGAATCAAAAAAGAATGAAAATGCGGTTCTTGGACGAAGCAGGGGTGTCTTTTCCGGCATTGTAAATAAAGCCGCTTCCGGTGAATATATTGTTACACTTGCAGTTGCGGTGCGCTCACTGGTCGGCTCGGATAACATAGCTGCCTGGCTGCTGATCGTTGTCAGCCTGGCACTGATCTTTTTCGTGCAGACCTTTATCGTAGATGTGTATCAGATTGTTATGCGAAGGATGCTTTTGGAAGGGCGCTGTTATAAGCGCGTTCCGCTACACAGAGTGTGGTTCCTGATGCGGGTGCGCAAATGGATGCATGCGGGAGTCACGCTTCTGTTAAAACAGGCATTGCACACTGTGTGGGGGCTTACGGTTATCGGGGGCGTTGTCAAATATTATTCTTATTATCTGGTTCCTTATATTGCAGCAGAGAATCCATCAATTAAGGCGGCAGATGCGATCACATTATCAAGGCAGATGATGGACGGGCATAAGTGGGAATGTTTTGTGATGGAATTGTCGTTCTGGGGCTGGAGATTTCTTGGATTTTTTACAATGGGAATTGCCAACATTTTCTATATCAATCCATTTATGGCTGCGACAATGGCAGAATATTATGTGAGTCTGCGAGAGGAGGCAATCGACAGGAAACTTCCGCTGGCAGAACAGTTAAATGATAGATATCTGTATGAGCATCCGGAACAGATGGTGCTGGATGCGGCTTATGAAGACGTTAGAGAAGTGGAGGAAGAACCGCCGGTTGTTATAGAAGGTCTGACTGGAGTTCAGAAGTTTCTTGCAAATACACTGGGAATCACAGTGCTGCATCAGAAAGAGATGGATGCGCTGGAGGAAGAGGCAAACCGAAAATTCCGGGTTGTGCATGATATACGTGCATACAAAGGAATTGTTTATCCGACCAGACTGTATCCGATTTCGGAAGTGAAGAGAAATAATCTGCTGGAAAATATGAACTTTTTGCGTCATTACTCTATCTGGTCTGTGATCATGATGTTTTTTATTATGTCATTTGCAGGCTGGGTGTGGGAAGTGAGTCTACATTTTCTGACCAAAGGATGTTTTGTTAACCGTGGGGTTCTTCACGGTCCGTGGTTGCCGATTTACGGGGCTGGCAGTGTACTGATTTTATTGTTGCTGAACCGTCTGCGCAGAAAACCTGTGGCAGAATTTATTGCAGCGGTAGCCTTGTGTGGATTTATAGAATATTATACATCTTATTTCCTAGAGATTATAACGCATGGCAAGCGATGGTGGGATTATCATGGATATTTTCTGAATCTTAACGGAAGGATCTGTGCAGAAGGGCTTTTGACATTTGGAATCGGAGGCGTTGTAATGGTATATGTACTGGCGCCATTTTTAGACAATCTGATCCGCAGGCTTCCGATGCGACGTCTGATTGCGTTATGTGTGCTGTTGTTAGTATTGTTTGGCGCAGATCAGATGTGGTCGGTACGTCATCCGAATGAGGGGAAAGGAATCAGCAAAATGAGGACGACAGCCGTCCGGACATATGAAAAAGAAGGGAAGGTAGTAAAACAATGATCGCATTATATCTGGCTCCGCTGTATCTGTTATTATGCGGATATATACTCTGGCGCATGCTGCACTGGCTTGCAGCCTGTCACGATGTGACAAAAAATTTTTTTCTCAGGGGACTGCTCGTCACAGTGTACGTTTTTCTGGCGCTAAGCCTGCTTTTTGGATTCCTTGTACCGCCGTCGATGTTACAAAGAGTGCTGAAAGGGATTGGCAATTACTGGCTGGGTGTGTTATTATATATCTTGCTTACAGTTCTTGTAGCAGATCTTATAAGACTCATTCTGAAACATGTGTCATTTCCGAAAAAGGAAAGACTTTTTTCAAGAAAAGGACATGTTATCGTGGGCAGTATATGTCTGGCAGTGATTCTGGCATTCAGTGCCGCCGGGATCTATGGTGCACGTCATATCGTAACGACAGATTATCAGGTAAAGATATCAAAGAAAGCAGGGAATCGGAAGGAACTGAATCTTGTTCTTGTGGCTGATTTCCATCTGGGATACAGCATCGGCAGCAGCCATATGCAGCGGATGGTGGAGAAGATCAATGCGTCAAAACCGGATCTTGTAGTGATCGCGGGAGATATTTTTGACAATGAATATGAGGCATTGGATAATCCGGAGCGCCTGGAGAAGATATTAAGATCGATCAAGAGCAGGTATGGTGTCTATGCATGTTACGGCAACCATGATATACAGGAGAAGATTCTGGCAGGATTTACATTTCCGAGAAAAGGGAAGAAGATGAGCGATCCGCGGATGGATACATTTTTGGAGAAATCAAATATTCATCTGCTTCGGGATGAAGCAGTCGAGATCGACAATGCTTTTTATCTGTTCGGAAGAGCTGATTATGAACGTCCGGGAAGAGGGATCAGGAAGAGAAAGCTTCCGAAAGAACTGGTGAAGGAAATGGATCAGAAGAAACCAATTCTTGTAGTGGATCATGAACCGAGAGAATTAAAAGAACTGGCAGATGCGGGAGTGGATCTGGATCTGTGTGGACATACACATGATGGCCAGATGTTCCCGGGGAACTTGGTTACGGACATGATGTGGGAGAACTCCTATGGCTATCTGAAAAAGGGAAAGATGCATAATATCGTGACTTCCGGGCTTGGCGTATTCGGACCGGATATGAGAGTGGGTACGAAGAGTGAGATCTGCCGGATTAAGATAAAATTCAATTAGAGAGAAAGAGAGAAAGGGAATTGCAAAAAAGTAAAACTTTCTCTTTCTTTTCGCTCTGAATTGGTGTATGATAGTAAAAGACACAACATATTGTGTAATGACAAGTTAAAAATATCTATATTTTGTTATAAAAAAAGAATGCTAAAAAAGGAGAAATCAAGGGGATTATGGGAATTCAAGTGAAAAATCATGTGATCAAACGAAACGGAGAGGAAGTACCGTTCCAGCTTGATAAGATCATAAATGCGATCAAATCTGCAAACAAAGAGGTAGAACGGATCCATCAGTTGAATGAATATCAGATTCTTGCAGTGGCAGATACAATCGGTCAGAAAGTGAACGAATATCGCCATGCCGTGAATGTAGAAGATATTCAGGATATGGTAGAGACCGGCATCATGGAGATGCGTGGATATGAAGTCGCACAGAAGTATGTGCGTTATCGTTATAAGAGAGAGCTTACCAGAAAATCAAATACAACAGATAATGGAATCCTCGCACTGATCGAGCACATGAATGAAGAAGTAAATCAAGAGAATTCCAACAAGAATCCTGTGATCAATTCTACACAGAGAGATTACATGGCAGGAGAAGTCAGCAAAGACTTATCCAGACGTCTGCTCCTTCCGGAAGAGATTGTGCAGGCGCACGAAGCAGGAATCATCCACTTCCATGATTCTGATTATTTTGCACAGAAAGAACATAACTGTGATCTGATCAATTTACAGGATATGTTGCAGAATGGTACAGTGATCAGTGAGACGCTGATCGAGAAGCCGCATAGCTTTTTTACAGCATGTAATGTAACGACCCAGATCGTGGCACAGGTGGCAAGTAACCAGTATGGCGGACAGTCTTTTACACTGGCACATCTGGCACCGTTTGTAGATATCAGCAGACAGAAACTCCGTAAGAATGTTATCGCTGAGAGACAAGAATGTGGCGAGAGCATGGATCCGGAAATCATTGACAAGATTACAGAACGCAGACTCCGCGATGAAGTAAAGAGCGGAATCCAGACGATCCAGTATCAGCTTATCACACTGATGACCTGTAATGGACAGGCGCCGTTTGTAACCGTATTTATGTATCTGGATGAAGTAGAAGACGGACAGTTAAGAGATGACCTTGCTATGATCATTGAAGAAGTGATGAGACAGAGAATGCAGGGCGTTAAGAATGAAAAAGGTGTATGGATCACTCCGGCATTCCCGAAATTGATCTATGTATTGGATGAAGATAATATTACAGAAGGTTCCAAGTACTGGGAACTGACCAAGCTGGCAGCAGAATGTACAGCAAAACGTATGGTACCGGATTATATTTCCGCTAAGATGATGCGTGAGCTGAAGCAGGGAGAAGTTTACCCGTGTATGGGCTGCCGTTCATTTTTGACAGTTGAGGACGAGCAGAGAAATCCGGACGGAAGCCATAAGTTCTATGGACGTTTCAATCAGGGAGTTGTAACGATCAATCTTGTAGATGTGGCATGTTCTTCCAATGGAGATATGGATAAATTCTGGAAGATTCTGGATGAACGTCTGGAGTTGTGCCACCGGGCACTCCGCTGCAGACATGAGCGTCTTCTCGGAACGATTTCCGATGTAGCGCCGATCCTGTGGCAGTATGGTGCACTGGCAAGACTGAAGAAGGGTGAGACGATCGACAGACTGCTTTATAATGGATATTCAACAATCTCTCTCGGATATGCGGGCCTTTATGAGATGTGCATGCGTATGCTTGGCAAATCCCATACAGATCCGGAAGCAAGCCCGTTTGCACTGGAAGTTATGCAGAAACTGAATGATAAGTGCAAAGAATGGAAAGAAGCAGAGCACATCAGCTATTCCGTATACGGGACACCGATGGAATCTACAACTTACAAATTTGCAAAATGTTTACAGAAACGTTTTGGAATCATCAAAGGCGTAACCGATAAGAATTATATTACGAACAGCTATCACGTACATGTAACAGAGAAGATCGATGCATTTAAGAAACTGAAATTCGAATCCGAATTCCAGAAGTTGTCTCCGGGTGGAGCGATCAGCTACATCGAAGTACCGGATATGCAGGACAATATTCCGGCAGTACTCTCCGTTATGCAGTATATTTATGAGAATATCATGTATGCTGAGTTGAATACGAAGAGCGATTACTGTGAATGTTGCGGCTATACCGGTGAGATCCAGATCAAGGAAGACGGAAACGGTAAACTGATTTGGGAGTGTCCGAACTGCGGTAACAGAGATCAGGATAAGTTATGTGTAGCAAGAAGAACCTGTGGATATATCGGAACACAGTTCTGGAATCAGGGAAGAACACAGGAAATCAAAGACCGCGTACTTCACCTGTAAGAAGGAAAGATTGACAAAAAGAACAACTCCATATATAATATAACCTATTGAATTACTGGGAATATGAAGTGACCGGCGGGTGCATGCATGAGAGACATGGAATGCAGCCGCTGGTTTTGCGTAACAAACTTACAAAGCGTGTTCTATTATTGCGATAAAATCTGTGAGACACGTTTCGTACGGCAGAAGGAGAAGATAAGAAGATGCTGACACAATTTTCGAGAACCGAATTATTACTTGGAAAAGAAGCAATGGACAGGCTTGCGAATGCCAGAGTTGCGGTATTTGGAATCGGTGGCGTGGGCGGTTACGTCTGCGAGGCACTGGTGCGAAGCGGCGTAGGTGCATTTGATCTGATCGATGATGATAAAGTATGTCTGACGAACCTGAACCGTCAGATCATTGCGACAAGAAAGACTGTTGGAAAATATAAGACAAAAGTGATGCGTGACCGTATCCTGGAGATCAATCCGAATGCAAAAGTGACGATCCATGACTGCTTCTTCCTGCCGGAAAATGCAGATGATTTCGCATTTGAAGAGTATGATTATATCGTCGATGCTGTAGATACGGTAACGGCAAAGATCGCACTTGTGATGGCGGCAAAGGAGAAAAATGTGCCGATCATCAGCAGTATGGGGGCCGGAAATAAACTGGATGCCAGTATGTTCCGCGTGGCAGACATTTATAAGACGAAAGTATGCCCGCTTGCAAAAGTTATGCGCCGGGAACTGAAAAAACGTGGCGTAAAGAAGCTGAAAGTGGTATATTCAGAAGAGCAGCCAACCAGACCGAAAGAAGATATGGCGACCAGCTGCAGACACAACTGTATCTGCCCGCCGGGAGCAAAGCATAAGTGCACGGAGAGAAGAGATATTCCGGGAAGTGTGGCATTTGTACCTTCGGTGGCAGGACTTATTATTGCCGGTGAAGTGGTAAAAGACCTGGCTGCAGGAGAAACACAGAAATAGATTCGATAAGAAAGCAGAATTGGTGATACAAAGATGAGTATTTCAATAGCGGAATTAAAAAAATTAGAAAAAGACAGTTATGAGCTTCTGGATATCCGCAGTGAGGTAGAGATTTCCCACGGAGCAATTCCCGGAGCAATTGCGGTAAAGCCGGAAGAGATTGAAAAAAAATTAAAAAATAAAGAGCTGGATCCGGAGAAAAAGCAGGTTATTTGCTGTAGCAGAGGAAAAATCAGCGTAGAGATCGCAGAAGAGCTGGAAGAAGAAGGATATAACGCAGAGAGCCTGGAAGGCGGTTATGTAGCCTGGCTGATGGACGTTATGAAAGAGGAGATGGATAAGGATCAGAATAATGAGAAAGCAAAGGAAGTAGAGCAGAGCCTTCGCAAGAAATTCAAGAAAAAAATCTGGTCTAAATTTACAAAAGCGATCAACACGTATGAACTGGTAAAACCGGGAGATAAGATTGCAGTCTGTATTTCCGGTGGAAAAGATTCGATGCTGATGGCGAAATGCTTTCAGGAACTGAAAGTACACAACAAGTTTGATTTTGAAGTAAAGTTTCTTGTAATGGATCCGGGATACAGCCCGGAGAATCGCAAGGTTATTGAAGATAATGCGAAGAAACTGAATATTCCGATCACAATCTTTGAATCCGATATTTTTGAATCGGTATTTAATGTAGAGAAATCACCGTGCTATCTCTGTGCGAGAATGCGCAGAGGACATCTGTATCATTTCGCAAAAGATATGGGATGTAATAAGATCGCACTGGGACATCATTATGATGATGTGATCGAGACGATCCTGATGGGAATGCTTTACAGCGGACAGATCCAGACGATGATGCCAAAACTGCATAGTACAAATTTTGAGGGAATGGAGCTGATTCGTCCACTCTATCTTGTGCGTGAAGATGACATCAAGGCATGGAGAGATTATAACGATTTGCATTTTATTCAGTGTGCATGTAAATTTACAGACACTTGTACAACATGTAACAATGAAGAGAACCAGTCCAAGCGGATCGAGATCAAGAATCTCATCAGCGAATTGAAAAAGACGAACCGGTTCGTCGAGGGCAACATTTTCAAGAGCGTAGAAAATGTCAATTTAAATACCATTGTGGCATATAAGAAAGATGGAGTGAAACATAATTTCTTAGACACTTATGATGAAATATAAAAAACAGAGGGAACAGGAAAGTAAGTACGTGTTCCCTCTGTTTTTATAATGTGCAGTCTTTTTCAGTGAAAAAGAAAAGTTAAGAAGTTGTATCTCTGCGGATCAAAATCGGTGTAATCATTTTGTGGATGATATCAGACTGTGGTTTTGGCTTGCGTTTTTTTTGCTCGTTCATCTGTGATACAAGTAATTCCATTGCTTCATAAGCAATTTTATCAATCTGCTGACCTACAGTGCTGATAGGGATGATTGCTTCAGATGCAATTGGAGAATCATCAAATCCGACAATACGGTATTCGTCAGGGAAATGTCCATATTTGCGCATGAGTAAATTAAGAAAAATATTTGCATGTGTATCATTAGCCATAAAGATTCCTTTTCTTATATTTGGATATTTTCCCTCAATAGAAGAAAAAATATCAGCAATCCGCTGGGTGGTCTCGGCATAAGTATTTCCTAAATCAGAAAGAATGAGTTCATTCGGAATATTATATTGTTCGCATGTGTCACAGAACCCTTTGATTCGGCCATAGGAAGGGATCTGTGTGGGAACATGGGAATTAATGTGAATCAAAATCTCGCAATCGTTTTTGATAAGCAGACTGGTAGCCTGAACAGCACCCATATAGTTATCTGTGTTGATGCTGTTAACATATTGATCCTCACGTTCGATTGTAACAATTGGGATTTGATAGGAAGCCAGTTCCTTGGAAGGAATAGTATGGCTTAATACGATTAATCCCTCAATTTTATAAGCAAGTAATTCCTGGAGATATTTGCGCTCGGTTTCTTCGGATCCTTTTCCGGTTGAAAAGACAAGAAACTTGTATCCAAATTTTTCATAAGTAGATAAAATTTGATTTAACATTTCAGAGTAATAATGCAAAAATAAATTTGGAAGCATAATGCCGACAAATTCACTTTTCCCATTTGCAAGGACTTTTGCAAGTTTATTTTCCTGATAGTCCAGATCGATAAGAGCCTGGGCAATGATTTCCTGATTTTTCAGAGTGAGTGAATCTGGATTATTAAAATATCGGGAGATCGTAGTTTTGGAAAAATTCGTATATCTTGCTATATCATTAAAAGTAATTTTTTTCTTTTTTTCACTCATATATAGACACCTTCCTTTATATGTAGGTAATATGATCAACAATTATCAAATCTTCACTTAGTATAGCAGAAGTCCGCATACAATACAATTGTAAAATAACCAGTTAAGTAACCGGTTACATAAATGCGTAGAACAGTATTGACAAACAGGTTTCCCGGATGTATTATTGGATTATAAAGTAACCGGTTACTTTACCGGTTACACAGTGGAGTATAGATTGAATGGAAAGCTGGAAAGGAGACAAAAAAGATATGAAAAAACGCATAATAGCTGCGTTGATGGCCGGAGTGCTGATGATCAGTCTGACCGGATGTCAGAAGAGTACACCGAAGCCAGGAAGTATTGCAGGGTACGATAAAGGAGAACAATACTTGTCCATATGGGTGCATTCTATCGAAGATACGGATGAGGGACGATGCTACAGAGAAGCAGTGAATGCATTTAATAAGGCATATGATGGAAAATATTTTGCGGATATTGAATTTATTCCGAGAAATGATAGCGGTGGTGGCTACTCAGATAAAATCAATGCATCGGTTATGTCTGGAGATCTTCCGGATGTACTTACTGTTGATGGGCCAAATATTGCGGCTTATGCAGAGAACGGAATTATTCAGCCATTGGCAAAAATGACAGAAAAAGAAAAAAGTGTTTATTTGAAATCGATCATTGAGCAGGGAACTTACAACAATAAGTTATATGCATTAGGTGCGATGGAGTCAAGTGTCGGGCTGTATTATAATAAAGAAATTTTAGACGAAGCGGGCATTCAGGTGCCGGATGCAGATCATCCATGGACGCAGTCACAGTTTTTGGAAGTTCTGAAAAAACTGAAACCGATTATGGATAAGAAAAATGGTTATGCATTAGACATGACATTTCCGGTGGGTGAGGCTACCATATATTATTATGCTCCGTTTTTCTGGTCAAACGGCGGAGATCTGACAGACAAAACAGGACTTACCGTAGATGGAATTTTTAATTCTAAACAGAATATAAAAACAGTTTCTTATTTTAAGACATTATTGAAACAGAAATATATGTCGAAAGTTCCGATCGACTCTTTGTTTGAGAGCGGAAGAGCGGCATTTAAAATTGATGGAGCATGGGAAGTAAATACATTGTATACCAGTTATCCGGATGTATCTTTTGGTGTGGCACCGTATGTTGTGGGAGATGAATGGAATGGAGAGCAATATGCACCTACCGGTTCATGGGCATTTGCAGCTTCTTCCAAAACAAAGCATATCAAAGGAGCAACAGAACTTGTAAAATGGATGAGCGGCGTAGAGAGTGGAAAACGTCTGTGGGAAAAATCAAAATCTTTCCCATCTACTTATGAAGCATACGAGTCCATCGATGTGTTTAAAAAAGATAAGAACTATAAAGAATTATATTATCAGTTAAGTAAATACGGTCATCCAAGACCGAAGACACCTGCTTATCCGCAGGTAAGTACATCATTTCAGCAAGTACTGGAAAATTCTGTTCTGAGCGGATACGATGCAAAAGAACAGTTGGATAAATCTGTAGAAAGGATTGACGCAAAGCTGAAGCGTTATAAAACAAAGTAATGAGAAAAAGAATGGAATCCATTATGGGAATGGCTTTTTTCGGGCCGGCATTGATACTGTTAACCTTATTTCTGTTTTTGCCAATGATTCTGACTTTGATATTCAGTTTTACTGATTTCCTGGCATTAAACCCTGGACTGACACATTTTGTAGGACTGGACAATTATTTCCAGATCCTGAAGGATGATGATTTCCGACAGGCATTTGGCAATACATTAAAATTTGTTATAATCATAGTCCCTTTGCAGAGCATTGGTGCATTGGTACTTGCGTTGCTGATCAATAAAGTAGCATATTGCAAAACTTACTTTAAAGTAGCATTTTTTATTCCGGTTGTAATGTCTCTTGCAGTAGTTTCTACACTCTGGGTACAGATTTACAGCCCGGAAGGAATTTTGAATTCGATTCTTGCACATGTAGGAATCCATGCTCAGCCATTTATCAACAGTGCTTCACAGGCACTTCCGTCTATTGCGATCATGAGTGCATGGCAGGGAATGGGTTATCAGATGCTGATCTTCCTTGGAGGTTTGCAGCAGATTAATCCGGCACTTTATGAGGCGGCAGAAATGGATCATGCAAGCAACTGGCAGAAATTTAAAGATATTACATTGCCGGAATTAAAACCACTGTGTATTTTTGTATTCATTACCGTAACAATCGGAGCATTCCGCATGTTAGTACAGCCAATGGTTATGACCGGAGGAGGTCCATCCCATTCTACGTACACAATGGTATACGATATATACGAGACAGGTACTGTGAACTGGGAGATTGGACTGGCTTCCACTATGGCAATTGTATTTGCATTCTTTGTCATGGTTCTTACTGTAATTCAGACAATCGTTACAAAAGATAAGGAGGGTACAAAGCATGTTAACAAAAAAGCAAAAGCATTTTAACATCATTCTTGCAGTCGTGATGATTGCGATGTCTTTGTTTTTCCTGTTCCCGGTTATATGGATGCTGGCCAATTCATTTAAGACAGATGCAGCTATCACGAGTGATATGAACTCTCTGGCAGCATTTGTGCCGCCGGCATTAAGCGGTAAATTTTTAGACAATTACATTACAATTCTGACCAATACGAATTTTATTCGCTATATGCTGAATACACTATTTTACGCAGCGGTGCTGATTCTTTTGGGAATTATTGTTAACGGTCTGGCAGGTTATGCACTGGCAAAGATCAATTTCCCATTTAAAGAGAGATGGCTTCTGATCATTATGCTTCTGATGATCGTGCCTATGGAAACAATTATTACAATTCATTTTTTATTTATCGCAAAATTAGGATTACTGAACAATGTGATTGGATATGTTCTTCCGATGATCGTCAATCCATTTAACATCTTCTTGTTCCGGCAGGTGTTTGTAAGTTTGCCGGATGATGTGTATGAGGCGGCACAGCTGGATTTCTGCAGTCCGGTAAAATACTTTTTTACAATGGTGTTGCCTATGTCAAAGAGTGTAGTGGCAACGGTTAGCGTATTTACATTTTTAAATGTATGGAATGATTACTTATGGCCGTCACTGGTATTTACTTCCAGTGATCTTCTGACAGCACAGATCGGCTTGAATGCGATCACTTCAAACGATAATACAACGATGGGACAGACATTAGCCGTTATTACGTTAGTTACAATTCCGGTAATTATTATTTATGCATTATTCTCAAAACAGATTGTAGAAGGTGTAGTATCTACCGGTTCGAAGGAGGGTTAAGCGATGAGCTTTATTGAATTAAAAAATGTATGTAAACAGTATGCAAATACGAATAAAAAAGCAGTTACGGATTTCAATCTGAAAATTAATGAAAATGAATTTATTGCATTTGTAGGACCATCCGGATGTGGAAAATCAACGACACTTCGTATGATTGCCGGATTTGAGGAAATTACAAGTGGTGAATTATATATTGACGGGAAAAAGATGAATGAGGTTGCGCCAAGAGACAGAGGAATCTCAATGGTATTTCAGAATTATGCATTGTATCCGCACATGACAGTGGAGAAGAATATAGGATATGGTTTGAAAAATATGAAGGTACCGGCAGAAGAGATCAAGAAGAAAGTAGACTGGGCAATTGATATTCTGGGTCTGGAAGAATACAGAAAGCGCAAACCGAAAAATCTTTCTGGTGGTCAGAGACAGAGAGTAGCACTTGGACGTGCGATCGTAAAAGATCAGAAAGTATTTCTGATGGATGAACCTCTTTCAAACCTGGATGCAAAACTGAGAGTCAGTATGCGAAATGAGATCAGCAAACTTCATCGAAATCTGGGAAGTACAACGATTTATGTAACACATGACCAGGTAGAAGCAATGACAATGGCTGACCGCATTGTCATCATGAAAGACGGAGTAGTACAGCAGGTTGGAGAACCGATGGAGCTTTATGAACATCCGGTAAATAAGTTTGTAGCCGGATTTATCGGCTCTCCACAGATGAATTTCTTTGAAGTAGAAGTGGAGGATAGACAGATTGTATTCTCTGACGGAAACCGTATGCAGATCACAGAAGAAATGGCAAAAAAATTAAGCCCGTATAAAAAGAAAGTTATTCTCGGAATCCGTGGGGAAGATATCAAATTTGATCCACAGAATCTGGATGTATTCAAAGACAATAAAATGTGTGCAGTTGTGGATAACATAGAGATTATGGGAAATGAAAACAATCTGTATTTTAATTTTGGAGGCAATACAGCTATTGCAAGAGTATCCAAATACGAAGTGTGTCATGTCGGAGACAAAGTAGAATTTGTTTTTGTTCCCCACAGAATGCATTTCTTTGATTGTAAGACAGAAGAAGTAATTCCAGTATAGAAGGAGAAAGTATGAATAAATTAAGTAAAGCAAATGAATATGTGGCGAAAAATCACATAGCGAAGGAAGAATTACCGGTATTTCATGTAACTCCGCCATGTGGGTGGATGAATGACCCAAACGGATTTTCAGCTTTTCAGGGGAAAGCACATTTGTTCTACCAGTTTCATCCATATAGTGATGCGTGGGGACCGATGCATTGGGGACATTGTGAAACGGAAGATTTTATGAAATGGACAGAACTTCCGGTAGCGCTTGCACCGGATCAGAGTTATGATGCGGCAGGATGTTTTTCCGGCTCGGGAATTGAGACAGACCAGGGACATTTACTCGTCTATACCGGAGTAATTGAAAAAGAAGAAAACGGTGAAAAGATATGCCGTCAGAATCAGTGCATTGCATTGGGAGATGGAAAAACTTATGTAAAAACAGAAGGAAATCCGGTGGTAACCGGAGAAATGCTGCCGCAAACTTTCAGCAGAGAGCATTTCAGAGATCCAAAAATCGGCAAACAGGAAGACGGATATTACATGGTAGTCGGAAATAAGACGGAAGACGGAGTTCCACAGGTTGTAATGTTTTCTTCTGAAGATTTAAAAGAGTGGAAATATGTTTCCGTATTGGCCAGTGATGAAGAAGGAAAATATGGTTCCATGTGGGAGTGTCCAGATTTCTTCTTATTGGATGGAGAATATGTGCTGATTACTTCACCACAGGATATTTCCGCCGGCCCAGAATTACATAACGGAAATAATTCCGTTTATTACCTTGGAAAATATGAAAAGAAGACACACAAATTTCATTATGAACAGGTGTATTCTCTGGATGATGGACTGGATTTTTATGCACCGCAGACGATGCAAACTCCGGACGGAAGAAGAATCATGATCGGCTGGATGAAATCCTGGGATTCTGATGTACGCCCTGCAGGACAGAAATGGAATGGCATGATGACTTTGCCGCGAGAACTGCGTATGGAGCAGGGAAGACTGATGCAATGTCCGGTACGTGAAATCGAAAAATATTATAAAAATTCAGTTTCTTACGAAAAAGAGAATATTCAGGGAATCCGTAAATTAGAAAATATTTCAGGACGTGTGCTGGATATGACTGTTGAAATTACAGATGGAGATTATCGTGAATTTACCGTTGATTTTGCACAGGATGCACAGCATAAAGTAAGCTTTAGTTACTATAAGAATAAGAAAATGTTTGAAATCGACCGTACATATTCCGGCATGGTACGTGATGTATTGTCAAATAGAAAAGTCAGAGTTAAATCTTCAGATGCAAAAATGAAGATGCGATTTATTCTGGATAAATATTCTGCTGAAATTTTTATTAATGATGGAGCGCAGGTATTTAGTACAACCTTTTATACACCAATGAATGCAGATGGAATCCAGTTTGTATGTGATGGCTCTGCGGTGGTTAATATTCATAAACACGATATTGAAGTGAAATAACTAGGAGAACACCATGAAAAAGTTTGATGTGACTGCTTTAGGAGAATTGTTAGTAGATTTTACAGAAAATGGAATAAGTGCGCAGGGAAATACACTTCTGGAGGCAAATCCGGGAGGGGCACCCTGCAATGTATTGGCTATGCTTAAGAATCTCGGGAAAAAGACGGCATTTATTGGAAAAATCGGGAACGATGCATTAGGTAAAATGTTGAAAAAGACAGTAGAGGATCAGGGAATTTGCATAGACAATCTCGTAGAAGATGAAGAAATACACACAACACTTGCCTTTGTCCATTCAGATAAAGACGGAGACAGAAGTTTTTCTTTTTACCGTAATCCGGGGGCAGATCTTATGCTGCAGTGGGAGGAAATAAATGTCGATTTTCTGGTAAATACAAAGATTTTTCATTTTGGCACCCTGTCTATGACGGAAGAAGAGATAAAAAATGTGACAAAAAAAGCAGTTCAGAAAGCAAAAGAAAACGGTGTGTTGATTTCTTTTGATCCGAATTTCAGGCCACCGTTATGGAAAGATATGGAAGATGCCAGACAACAGATGTGGTACGGTATTGGGCAGTGTGATATTTTGAAGATATCAGATGATGAGATTCTCTTTCTGACAGGGACGAAAGACATTGATGAAGGGATTGCCAGAATTAGAGAGAAAAGTCATGCAAAACTAATTTGTGCAACAATGGGTAAAAATGGAAGTAAGGTATATTACAAAGGAAAAACTGTCTTTGGAAGACCATTTTTGCGGAAAGATACGATAGAGACAACAGGTGCCGGAGATACTTTTATGGCATGCGTATTAAATACCGTGCTGGAAAAAGGACTGGAGCAGTTGACACAGGAGTCTCTGACAGAAATGCTGTTATTTGCAAATGCAGCATCTTCCATTATTACTACACGTAAAGGTGCATTAAAAGTAATGCCACAGAGACAGGAGATTCTGGACTGCCTCATTTCCTAAATCATAGGAAATACGATTTCATTTCAGATAGAAATATGCTACTCTTACAACAATCGGAGGCTGCATCAGTCAGCCTCCGTTTATCAAAAGCTTTTATTCAAAGCACGCTTTCAATATGAAAACTTTGTTTTACCAACTTTACACTATTGCAAAAAAACACTACAATGTTATATAGAAATAATGTGAGGTATAACTATGAACTATGGAACGATAAAAGAATATGATATTGCAGACGGACCGGGTGTGCGTGTCAGCCTGTTCGTGTCCGGTTGCCGGCATCACTGCAAGGGATGCTTTAATGAAGAAACCTGGAATTTTAATTATGGAGAGCCTTTTACCGATGAAGTAAAAGACCGGATTTTAAAACTTCTGGAGCCGGTATATATTCAGGGATTTTCCCTGCTGGGTGGAGAGCCTTTTGAGCCGGAGAATCAGGTTGTGCTTGTGAATCTTCTAAGAGAGATCAAGGAGACGTATCCGAAGAAAGATATCTGGTGCTACAGCGGCTATCTCTTTGATGTGGATCTTGCAGAGGGAGGCAGAGTGTATACAGAGGTGACAGATGAGATGCTGTCTTATATCGATGTGCTTGTAGATGGTGAATTTGTAGAAGAATTAAAAGATATTACGCTGAAATTTCGCGGCAGTAGCAACCAGAGGATTCTGGAACTTGCAAAACTGCGGTAAATGTAAATAAGGAAGGGGACTTAATTATGAATTCAGCTTATGAGAAATTGACGGATTGTTATGAATCAGTAAAGGGGGAACTTCCATTCAAACCAAAAGTAGCGCTGGTACTTGGTTCAGGACTCGGTGACTATGTGAAGAAGATGAAGGTGGAGAAAATTATTTCTTACCATGATATTGATGGTTTCCCGGTATCTACAGTTCAGGGACACAAAGGTCAGTTTGTATTTGGATATGTAGGGAACGTACCGATCGTAGCGATGCAGGGACGGGTTCACTACTATGAAGGCTATTCTATGACAGATGTAGTACTCCCAATCCGCCTGATGCGTCTGATGGGGGCAGAAGTGCTGTTTCTTACGAATGCTTCCGGCGGTGTAAACTACGATTATGAGCCAGGAGATTTTATGCTGATCCAGGATCAAATCGCAAGTTTTGTTCCGTCACCATTAATTGGAACGAATATAGATGAACTGGGAGCGAGATTTCCGGATATGTCAGAAATCTATGATGAAGATCTACGCAAATTGATTCGCTATACAGCAAGTGATCTTCAGCTTACTCTGCGCGAAGGTACTTATCTGCAGCTTACCGGACCCCAGTATGAATCGCCGGCTGAGATCCGGATGTACCGGCTGTTAGGTGCAGATGCAGTCGGAATGAGCACGGCATGTGAAGCGATTGCAGCAAACCATATGGGTATGAAGATCTGCGGAATTTCCTGTATCTCTAATATGGCATGTGGCATGACAGATGAACCGCTCAGTCATACGGAAGTTCAGGAGACAGCAGACCGTGTGGCACCATTATTCAGAAGTCTTGTATCCGAATCGATTATCCGGATTTCAGATTTTCTGGAGCAGAAGGAGGCAGAAGCTCAGGAAAAAGAAGAAAAGTAAGAAAATACAGGAGAATCTATGAAAATAAGAATATATAATGCCAGGATTTTACCAATGACAGAAGAAAAGGCAGGACATTTTCAGATTGTGGAAGGGGAAATCCAGATTATAGAAGATAAGATTGCTTATGTCGGATCTTCGAAAATTGCACCATCCGGCTGTGGCAGTACCGGAAAAGAACAGTCTGCATCAGGTGCTGATGATAAATGGGATCGAGAGATTGATGCCCAAGGCAATCTGATCCTTCCGGGATTTAAGAATGCACATACACATTCGGGTATGACATTCTTGCGTTCGTACGCGGATGATCTGCCGCTTCTGGACTGGCTGAACAAACAGGTATTCCCAATGGAGGCGAAGCTTACACCGAAAGATGTATATTTGTTTTCAAAACTGGCAGTTTTAGAATATCTGACAAGTGGGATTACGGCGAATTTTGATATGTATCTGACACCGGATACGATGGCACAGGCATCAAAGGATCTTGGATTCCGCACGGTTATCTGTGGTGCAGTAAATGATTTCGTACAGTCCGTGCCCGAGATGGAAAAATGGTACAAAACATACAATCAGTTTGATTCGCTGATCTCGTATCAGCTTGGATTCCATGCAGAATATACGACATCAAAGCCGATTTTGGAGGACATAGCAGCGCTTGCAAAGGATTTAAAAACACCTGTTTATATGCATAATTCAGAAAGTTGTTCCGAAACGGAACAATGTATTGACAGAACTGGAATGACACCGACAGCGTATCTGGACAGTCTTGGAATGTTCGCACATGGCGGCGGTGGCTTTCACTGTATCCACATGACAGAAGAAGATCTGGAGATTTTTAAAGAACGCGGATTATACGTTGTGACAAATCCAGCATCTAATATGAAGCTGGCAAGCGGGATACCTCCACTTACGAAGATGCTTCAAATGGGAATCCCGGTTGCGATCGGAACGGACGGACCGGCAAGCAACAACTGTCTGGACATGTTCCGGGAGATGTTTCTTGTGACAGGGCTTGCAAAGCTTAAAGAGAAAGATGCGGCAGTTGTTGATGCAAAGGAAGTGTTATATATGGCAGCCGTGCAGGGCGCACGGGCGATAGGGCTTGCGGACTGTGACAGCCTGGCGCCGGGTAAACAGGCAGATCTTATTATGATCGACCTGCATCAGCCGAATATGCAGCCGCTCAATAATCTTACAAAGAATATTGTATACAGCGGAAGTAAGCAGAATGTAGTGATGACGATGATCGCCGGAAAGATTCTCTATGAAAAAGGAGAATTTTATGTTCCGGAAGATGTGGAACGGCTGTATGCGGATGTGAACTGCCGGGTAGAAGAATTGAAGAGATAACAATATAAGACAGAATGAAAACCATAATTTGAACATAGAAAAGAACTGGAGAATTACATGCAAAATATATTATTTGATCTGGATGGAACTTTATTACCGATGAATCAGGAGAAGTTTGTTACTTTTTATCTGCCGCTTCTTGCAGAAAAGATGAAGAAATATGACATAAGTACAAATGACCTGATCTCTGCAGTGTGGAAAGGGTTCTATGCAATGGTGGCAAATGACGGACACCAGACAAATGAAGATGCATTCTGGGAAGCATTTGATGCAGTAACCGGATGGGAGAGAACAGTAGTAGAGCCGGATGTAACCGATTTTTACCAGAATGAATTTAATCAGGCAGTTGTTTCGACAGATCCGACCGGAATGGCAGCAGAGATCATCCATACATTAAAAGAACAGGGGAAAAAGATCTATCTGGCAACGAATCCGGTATTTCCGGAATGTGCGACTATGAACCGTATCAAATGGGCAGGGTTGGATGCGTCGGATTTTGAAGCTGTCACAACTTATGAGAACAGTCATTACTGCAAGCCGAATGTGAAGTATTTTGAAGAAGTATTAAGGGATAATCATTTAAATCCGAAAGAATGTCTGATGGTTGGTAATGATGTAAAAGAAGATCTGGCAGCAGGACAATTGGGGATAAAGACATGGCTTGTAACAGATTGTCTGGAACATGGAGAGGGACTGGATCTTACGAAAGATGTCAAAGCGAATTATCAGAGCACTTTGGAAGAACTTCTGGAGATGTGTCGCAGAGGTGAGCTTTAGAACCATTCAGCCTTTCAGTTGAAAGGAGATAAAAGATGAAGCACGGAAAAAAACACGGACAGAGAAGCTTCAGCAGAGGCTTCTGGCAGACGGGCTGTACAGAGATATTTGAATGTATTTCTTATTATATGGGCAAATCTCTGATCCTGATTTTTACAACTGCATCTGTAGCGCAGGGTGGACTGGGACTGACTGCGGCGGAGGGGGCGGCATTACAATCATTGTTTATTGCTTTTGCATTTTTCGGGCCTCTGGTCGGCGGAGCGATAACAGACCGCTGGCTGGGTGCGAGATATGCGACACCAATTGGTATGGTGCTGGTCGGAATCGGATACTGGTGCGGCTCCATGGCAAGATCTGTGACGCTTGTATATGTCATGATCTTTTTCGTGTGTGCCGGGCGGAGCCTGTTTCAAGTCAGTGCGATGCTGGGGCGGATCGTGGTTGACAAAGACCGGATGGATGCGGCATATTCAATCCGCTATACATTAATGAATGTAGGCGGTTTTCTGGGAACATTTTCTCTTGGAATCTTATATAAAGATGTATTTGCAGTGAACGGCGTCTTTGGGTTTTCAGCATGTTTCCGTGTGGCAGCATGTGCCATGTTCCTTGGAACGATCTGGTTTATCAGTGGATGGAGAAAGATCGGTGAGGTTGGAAAACGACTGTTCAAGACAGAGAAAACAGCAGAAGAAAAGAACTGGGAAAAGGAAAAACTTCCGGTTACGGCAATCGAAAAGAAACGGATTGGTGCAATCTTTCTTGTGTCCGGATTTTCTGTTATTTTCTGGATGCTGTGGGATCTCGCATATCTGCCGGCATACTATTACTGGACAAAATATATGGACTGGACGATAGCAGGATATGAGATACCGGTGAGCTGGTTTGATTCCAGTAATTCGCTGTTCTGTGTCATATTAGGACCTGTAATGGCAGGAGTATGGCTCAGGCTTTCCAGAAGGCCGGAAGGGGATATGAGCCTGTTCAGGAAGACAGGGATCGCATTGTTCCTTCTTGGACTGGCATATCTGTATTATGCAGTTCTCGATATTGTCCGGGGAAATGGAAAACCATCTGCTGTATGGCTGATATTTTTCACATTTACGCTGACACTGGGGGAAATGTTTTTTGCGCCGCTCGGACATGCATTTATCAGCAAATATGCACCGAGCAGGTATCTGTCAACAATGATGGCGGTGTGGGGACTGGCAATTTTCCTTGCATCATTATGCTATGGAAAAGTTTACGGACGTTTGTTTGAAAGCGGACTGCCTTTCACAAAGGTCTGTGTGGGGATTACCGTGACGGCAGTGGCAGCGGGGGTAATACTTTTTATGTTGGACAAACGGCTGTCCGGTCTGGTTAAAGAATAAATATTATAATAATCTGAAATTTAATATAAGAGAGGGATAAAAAATGAGCAGTATATGGAAATATAAATATTTCATAGATGTAGTAGAAAATAAAAGCTTTACAAAAGCGGGAACGATTAATTATGTATCGCAGACTGCGATTAGTCAGAATATTTCATCACTGGAGAAGAGCATCGGGGGAAAGCTTTTAAACCGTGGAAACGGAGAAATCATACTGACCGAGATTGGGGAAGTTGTGTACAAGCGCGCAAAAGAGATTCTGTCTCTGGAACAGCAGATGCTCCGGGAAGTGGAGCATATTAAAAATAAAGGAATGCTTCTGGTTGGAATGGACAGTGCAATCAATAAGCGTATGTGGATGATGGTAGAGAATGTCTATGAGACTTATTTTCCAAATCTTCCGATTGTTTTTACGAAAGTAGATTGCGCGATGGGAGCCTTGATGCTGGAGAGCAGGGATCTGGATGTCTTTGTTGGATATCCGACAGAAGTGCTCAGGCGGATTCCGGCAATCGAGAAAAAAGAATTGTGCCGTCAGTCGGTAGGTATATACGTTGGGAAGCAGACGACCATTCCTTATGGCGAGATTTCTCTGAATGAATTAAAAAATCATCTTTGCTATTGCGCAAACCAGTACGGCGTCAGCTTACAGGAAGAAGCAGAAGAATATCTGAAGGGATCCTGTCCGATCATAGAGACTGGTAATGTGGAGACGATGAAACTGAAAGTCGAATTTAATGATGGCTTTGCTTTTGTAGACAGAGATTATTTTTATCGGAATGACGGTGAGATCAGGGATTTAAAAGATTATGAAAAAGAATGTGTGTTAAAGATGTATTATAAAGCGGACTGTAATAAAAAGACAGCATTTGAATTTATGAAAAAATTGAGAGAAGAATTAAAATAACCTTACCTTATTATGAGATAAGTTTTTGACGTTGGTATTTATCCTCCCGAAACAGTAGAATAGTCTTATAAGATTGATACTTCAAGGAGGACAAACGAACATGGAGCGTAAAAACATGTGGGAAGGATATTCGGAGGCAGAACTGAAAGAATTAGAAGCGGTGAATGCCCGTTACAGAGAATGTCTGGACGTTGCCAAGACAGAGAGAGAATGTGTAAAACTTACTCGCAGACTGGCAGAAGAACAGGGCTATCAGAACCTGAAAACATTTATCGAAAATGGCACATCTTTAAAAGCCGGAGACAAAGTGTATGCAGAATGTATGGGGAAAACAATTGTCTTATTCCAGATCGGTAAAGAACCGATGGAAAAGGGAATGAACATTCTGGGTGCACATGTGGATTCTCCGCGTCTGGATGTAAAACAGAATCCATTATATGAGGATTCTCAGTTAGCATATCTGGATACGCATTATTATGGCGGTATCAAAAAATACCAGTGGGTAACAATTCCGCTGGCTCTGCATGGTGTATTTGCAAAGAAAGACGGAACAGTACAGGAAGTTTCAATTGGGGAAAAGAAAGAAGATCCTGTATTCGTTATTTCTGATCTGTTGATTCATATTTCACAGGAACAGTTAGAGAAAAAAGCATCTGTTGTGATCGAAGGCGAAGGTCTTGATCTGCTGATCGGTTCTAAACCGGTACTTGGGGACAGCAGGGAAGAGAAAGAAGCCAAAGCGTCCGTTAAGAATATGGTGCTTGATTATCTGAAAAAAGAATACGGTGTGGATGAAGAGGATTTCCTTTCTGCCGAACTGGAAGTCGTACCGGCAGGAGAATCCAGAGAGTGCGGTCTGGACCGTAGCATGATCTTAGGATACGGACAGGACGACAGAGTCTGCGCATTCCCGTCTCTTTTTGCAATGTTTGAGACGGAGGATCCGGAGAAGACAACCTGCTGTATTTTAGTAGATAAGGAAGAAATCGGAAGTGTGGGGGCTACCGGTATGCATTCCAGATTCTTTGAAGATACAGTTGCCGAGGTGGTTGCCCTGACAGGAGGAAATGCACTTCATGTAAGACGTGCACTTGGTAACTCTGCAATGCTGTCATCTGACGTAAGTGCAGCATTTGATCCATTGTATGCAGATGCATTTGAAAAGAAAAATTCTGCTTATTTCGGAAAGGGAATTGTATTGAACAAGTATACCGGAAGCCGCGGAAAGAACAATGCCAGTGACGCAGGTGCAGAATATCTGGCACAGGTTCGTCATGTGTTTGATGAAAACGGAGTCGGATTCCAGACTGCAGAGATGGGACGTATCGATCTTGGCGGCGGTGGAACCATCGCATATATTATGGCAAACTATGGTATGCGTGTGCTTGACAGCGGTGTGGCAGTAATGTCTATGCATGCACCTTGGGAACTGACAAGCAAAGCTGATATTTATGAGTCTTACAAGGCTTATAGAGCATTCTTAAAAGATATGAGATAAGGATGTATTTAAGAGGTATTCTTCGTTGTTTTGGATAGCAGAGAAACTGAAAAGGGCTGGTTTTTTTTCCAATGCCATGATCCCTCCAGATGATTTCCCTTTTCAGTTTCAAAATCTGCAAAACGGAAAGTTTATAGACATATTAACGAAAATAAATGGAATAAATGATAAAAAGTTGTACGATATTCCTATCAAAAATTAAATTGTAATAAAATCTTAACATTTTTCTGTCAGAATCATAAAAAAACCATGAAAAATGACGAATGTTCACTAAAAAAATAAATAAAAAAATCGAATTTAAAAGCAGTCTCTTATTGAGGCTGCTTTTATTGACAAATGGGAAAAATAGAACTAATATAATCAAAAAATTCAGGAAGGAAGGGGATCATACGGAAGATTTAACAAAGGCTCTCATAGAGGAATTGAACTGCAAAACAGTATTTACAATTCCGGTCTTTGGTGGGATCGCAGTAGACGAAGGCGTTGTCGTAACATGGATCATCATGATGGTACTGGCATTACTTTCGATTCTTTTTGTGCGAAACCTCAAAGTGGAGAATCCGGGAAAAGTTCAGCTTGCTTTAGAATCTGTGATCGAGTGGGGCGAGAACTTTTTCAAAGACATCATAGGGGAAGAAAACAAACGTTACATACCCTGGTTAATGACAGTTGCACTGTATCTTGCATGTGCGAATCTGATCGGACTTTTTGGATTTAAACCACCGACAAAAGATTTGAACATCACAGCGGGACTTGCAATTATGAGTATGCTGCTGATTGAATACAGTGGAATCCATAAAAACGGTGTAAAGCACTGGTGTGGACATTTCGCCAAACCGGTACCGCTTGTAGCACCGATCATGATATTGGAAATATTTATCCGTCCACTGTCATTATGTATGCGACTGTTTGGTAATATGCTTGGCGGATTTGTAGTTATGGAATTAGTTGAACAGGTAGTACCACTTTTTGTTCCGATACCGCTTAGTTTTTACTTTGATATCTTTGACGGATTATTACAGGCATATGTGTTTGTATTTTTAACAGGATTATTTATGAATGAAGAAATGGAATAAAGAAAAGGAGATTTAAGATTATGACAGGAACAATTATTGCAATTGGAGCAGCAGTAGCAGTATTAACAGGTGTTGGAGCCGGTGTAGGTATCGGTATTGCAACAGGTAAAGCAGTAGATGCAGTAGCAAGACAGCCGGAAGCAGAGGGCAAGATCAGTAAGAACCTGATTCTTGGTTGTGCACTTGCAGAGGCAACCGCTATTTATGGTTTTATCATTGGACTTCTGATTATCTTCTTCTTGAAATAAGGCGTGTAAAAGAACGAAAGAAAGGCAGGTAATAAGAAGTGCTGAGATTAGATTTTAATCTGGTTCTTACCATGATCAACCTCGTGGTTCTCTACCTCATCCTGCGTAAGTTTTTATTTCGCCCACTGATGAACATTATGGAACAGAGAAGAACGATGATCGCAGACGGACTTCAGCATGCAGAAGATACAAAGAAAGAAGCTTACGCATTGAAAAGTCAGTATGAGTCAGCTCTTGGCGGGGCAAAAGAAGAATCAACCCGGATCATCGGTCAGGCAAAGAAAGATGCAAAAGCAGAATACGACCGTATTCTGGATGAGGCAGATCAGGCAGCAGGCAAACTCATGAAGGATGCCAGAGAGACGATTGATCTGGAGAAAGAAAAGACACTGAGAGACATGCAGTCAGAAGTTGCCGCTCTTGCAGTAAGTGCTGCAAAAAAAATGGTAAAACAGCAATATGGGGCGGATGCAGATCAGGCGGCATATGACCAATTTCTGAAAGAAGCAGGTGACGCCCATGACGACAAATAAAAAAGAAAATGCCGGATTCTACTCCATGCCGGCAATCCGTTATGCACATGTACTTTCAGAACTTGGAATTTCCGGGGCAGCAGTTGAAGAGACAGAAGAAATTCTGGAGCAGACAAAAGAGTTAAAGGAAATCCTGGAACATCCGGTTATTACTAAAGAAAATAAACATGATATCATCGACCGGATATTTCCGGAAGAAATGAAGAATTTTCTGAAGGTTGTCGTAGATAACGGAAAAGTAGATATCGTCATGGAGATCTTCGGCGCATACGAAGAGCTGGAGAAAAAAAGAGCAAAGATCGCGACAGCAAAATTACGATATGTAACGCTTCCGTCCGAAGAACAGAAGAAAAAGATGGAAACATTTATATGTAAAACATTTGCGGCAGATGGCGTGAGCTGGGAAATGAAAGAAGATCCGGAACTGCTTGGTGGCTTCATACTCCTTGTTGATGGAAAGGAATATGATTACAGCATGGCAGGACGTCTGAACCGCTTAGAGCAGACATTAATGCGGAGGTGAAAATAGTGAGTACAATAAGCTCAGATGAGATTATCTCGATCCTGAAAGAAGAGATTGAGAATTATGATGAAATATGCAAAGACCAGGAAGTCGGCACAGTCATCTCTGTCGGCGACGGTATCGCCTCCATTTATGGAATTGACCATGCAATGTATGGCGAGATCGTAACTCTGGAAAATGGATTAAAAGGAATGGTGCAGGACATCAAACAGAATGAAATCAGCTGTATCCTGTTCGGTGATGATGCTGAAGTAAAACAGGGAACAAAAGTTGTCCGTACCGGTAAAAAGGCAGGTATTCCGGTAGGAGAAGCATACATTGGACGTATTGTAGATCCGCTGGGAGCGCCGATAGATGGAAAAGGTGAGATCGAGGCAACCGAGTACCGCCCGATTGAGCAGGAAGCGCCGGGAATCGTAGACCGTAAATCGGTAAGCGTACCGCTGGAAACAGGAATCTTATCGATTGACTCCATGTTCCCAATCGGACGTGGACAGCGTGAACTTATCATCGGTGACAGACAGACCGGTAAGACTTCGATTGCAATGGATGCGATCCTGAACCAGAAAGGAAAAGACTGTATCTGTATTTACGTAGCGATTGGTCAGAAAGCATCAACGGTAGCACAGCTTGTAAATACATTAAAGAAACACGATGCACTGGATTACACGACCGTATTTTGTTCGACAGCAAGTGAGTGTGCACCGATGCAGTATATCGTTCCATATTCCGCAACCGCACTTGCAGAGTATTTCATGTATAAAGGAAAAGACGTATTGATCGTTTATGATGATCTGTCCAAACATGCAGTAGCGTACCGTGCGATTTCACTGCTTCTTGGAAGATCTCCGGGACGTGAGGCTTATCCGGGAGATGTCTTCTATCTACATTCCAGACTTCTGGAGCGAAGCAGCAGACTGAGTGAGGAAGCCGGTGGCGGCTCGATCACGGCACTGCCGATCATCGAGACGCAGGCAGGAGATGTATCTGCATATATTCCGACCAACGTTATTTCTATTACAGACGGACAGATTTTCCTGGAGAGTGCGCTCTTTAATGCAGGTATGCGTCCGGCGGTTAATGTTGGACTTTCCGTATCCCGTGTAGGTGGTGCGGCGCAGACAAAAGCGATGAAGAAGGCAAGTGGAAGTATCCGTATCGATCTTGCGCAGGCAAGAGAAATGGAGTCCTTTACACAGTTCAGTTCAGATCTGGATGATGCGACAAAAGCACAGCTGAAATACGGAAGTACACTGACAGAGCTTCTGAAACAGCCACTGGGACGTCCGTTAAAACTGCATGAACAGGTAATTACGTTATGTGTGGCAACGCACCATCTGATGATGGATGTGGAAGATGCGAAAGTCAAAGAGTTCCAGATGGATATGCTGGCATATTTTGACCAAGAACATCCGGAGATCGGACAGGCAATCGAAGAGAAGAAAGTACTGGATGACGAACTGACAGAACAGATTATTGAGGTAGCTAAAAAGTTCAAAGAAAATAGATAAGCAGGTGAAAATATGTCGAATGCAAAAGAAATCAAAGAACGAATGGGCAGCATTCAGGAGACAAAAAAGATCACCAATGCCATGTATCTGATCTCTTCTTCCAAGATGAAACAGGCAAAGAAAAAACTGTCAGATACGGAACCATTTTTCTATAGGATGCAGGCAGAGATTGCCCGAATCTTAAGACACGTTCCGGATATGCACAGCCAGTTTTTTGATCAGAGAGAAGAGAAGAAACCGGAAGACAGGAAAATCGGCTACATTGTAGTCACCGCAGATAAAGGGCTTGCCGGAGCTTATAACCATAATGTACTTCGCATGGTGGAAGAGAAAATAAAAGGACCGGGACAGCATAAGTTATTTGTATTAGGTGAACTGGGACGGCAGTATTTTGTAAAGCGTACAGATGTGGAGCTGGATATGAGTTTCCGGTATACCGTACAGAATCCGACGTTGTACCGTTCCAGAACGATCACCGGTGAGATGATCGAACAGTTCCGGAGCGGAGAGCTGGACGAAGTTTATGTGATTTATACCCGCATGGTAAATGCAATGCAGGTAGAGACAGATACAGTAAAACTTCTGCCGCTTCACAAGGCAGATTTCCTTCCGAAGGAAACATTGAACGCACTTGCAGATGTCTATCAGGAAGGTATGGTGTTCTATCCATCCACACACAGTGTGATGGCAAATATTGTGCCGAATTATATTAATGGTATGATCTATGGCTGTCTGGTTGAATCTTACTGCAGTGAGCAGAATTCCAGAATGCAGGCGATGCAGAATGCGACAGACAGTGCCACAAAGATGCTGGATGAGTTAAATATAACTTATAACCGTGTGCGCCAGGCCGATATCACACAGGAACTGACTGAGGTTATCGGCGGAGCGAATGCACAGAAAAGGAAGTGATAAGCGCTATGACAAAAGGAAAAATCGTACAGGTTATGGGACCTGTCGTAGACGTAGAATTTAAAAGCAAAGAAGAACTTCCATATATCAAAGATGCGCTGGAGGTTGACAATGGCGGAAAACGCTGTGTCATGGAAGTAGCGCAGCACATCGGAAATAATATTGCACGTTGTATCATGCTGGCTTCCAGTGACGGACTGTGCAAAGATATGGAAGTAACCGCTACCGGAGCAGGTATTAAAGTGCCGGTAGGAGAACAGACTCTGGGACGTCTGTTTAATGTATTAGGTGAGACAATTGATAATGGAGAACCGATCGCCAAAGATAAAGAGCATTGGGTAATCCACAGAAAAGCTCCTTCTTTCGAGGAGCAGAGTCCGGCAGTAGAAGTATTGGAGACAGGAATCAAAGTCATCGACCTTCTGACGCCATATGCCAAAGGTGGTAAGATCGGTCTGTTCGGTGGTGCCGGAGTTGGTAAAACCGTGTTGATCCAGGAGTTGATCCACAATATCGCAACCGAACATGGTGGATATTCTATTTTCACAGGAGTCGGAGAGCGTTCACGTGAAGGTAATGACCTCTGGACAGAGATGAGTGCATCGGGAGTTCTGGACAAAACCGCTTTGGTATTCGGTCAGATGAACGAGCCACCTGGAGCACGTATGCGTGTTGCTGAGACGGGACTTACGATGGCAGAATATTTCCGTGACCAGGAACATCAGAACGTATTGTTATTCATTGATAATATTTTCCGTTTCGTACAGGCAGGTTCCGAGGTGTCCGCACTTCTCGGACGTATGCCGTCAGCCGTAGGTTATCAGCCGACGCTGGCAAATGAAATGGGAGCACTGCAGGAGCGTATCGCTTCTACGAAGAACGGATCTGTCACATCTGTACAGGCAGTTTATGTGCCGGCCGATGACCTGACAGACCCGGCACCGGCAACAACATTCTCCCATCTGGATGCGACAACCGTATTATCCAGAAAGATCGTGGAGCAGGGTATTTATCCGGCGGTAGATCCGCTGGATTCTACATCCAGAATCCTGGAGCCGGACGTAGTTGGAGAAGAACATTATCAGGTTGCACGTAAAGTACAGGAAATCCTGCAGAAATATAAAGAATTGCAGGATATCATCGCAATCCTTGGTATGGAAGAACTTTCCGAGGAAGACAAGATGACAGTAAACCGTGCGCGTAAAGTGCAGAAATTCCTGTCACAGCCATTCTCAGTAGCAGAAACATTTACCGGAATCCCTGGAAAATATGTACCGTTAAAAGAGACGATCCGTGGATTTAAAGCAATCATTGACGGTGAGATGGATGAGTATCCGGAAAATGCATTCTTTAATGTCGGAACAATCGATGAAGTCATCGAGAAAGCCAAAGCAGAAGAAGCTGCAATGGAAGCTTAGTACCAGTGAAGGAGTGAAATTATGGATACATTTCAGTTGAAAGTCATATCCAGCGACAGAGTGTTCTACGAAGGACGCTGTAAACAGCTTATCATTCCGGCACCGGACGGACAGAAAGGCATCCTGCCGCATCATGAAAATATGATCATTGCAGTGGAAATCGGTGAACTGCATCTGCAGGATGAAGAAGGAAACTGGATTACCGCTTCGGTTTCTAAAGGTTTTGCAGAGATTATGAACAACCGTGTCTCCGTACTGGTAAATACAGCGGAGAGCCCGGAAGAGATTGATGTCAGACGTGCGACAGAAGCCAAAGAGCGTGCTCAGGAGCAGCTCCGGCAGAAGCAGAGTATTCAGGAATACCAGCTGTCGCAGGCATCGCTTGCAAGAGCGATGGCAAGACTTCGTGCATCGAAGGAAAAAGACTGGCGGATTTAATAAAAGGGGACGGGGCTTTTCTGGAAAAGCCCCGTCCCCTTTTAAGTCGTTATGAGATTACAGAGAGCAAGCCAGTTATTTCACCGTCGCATTTTTCGAAAGCCCCTTTTTCAGGAAGATTTTCTTATAAGATTTTACTTTCCCTTTCGGCACAGTGATGATCGCTTTTGCATGTGTTTTCGTAAATGCCTGGCTACCGACGCGGGCAGTTGTAAGCTGCGAGGTTTTGATGGTGACAGCCTTTAAATTCTTGCAGCCATAGAATGCTTTCTTGCCGATGTTTGTTACGGTTGACGGGATAACGATTTTCTTAACTTTCGTGTTACCTTTAAAAGCATTGCTCGCAATCTTAGTTACACGGTAAGTTTTGCCGTCACGCTTGACATACGTCGGTATTGTAACCGTGCCGGATGCTTTCTTTGAAGGTTTGTATGTTGTGTTACCACTGATCTTCGGAGCGGTATTGCCGGTAATGCTGATGCGGAGTGTCGGGCGGTCCACGGAGTTATTTGTAGAATATTTCTCTATATAATCTGCAGTGCTGTAAGTGTTATCATTGATAAAATATGTCAGATACAGCGTCCCTTTTTTCTTACCGGTCAGCACTTGCTTTCCGGCATTTCCGGAAAGTGTGGCAGTGCTGCTCTTTACCGGAGTTCCTTTGGCATTTGTAATCTTCCAGATTCCTTTTTTGGCGTTAAAACCGTAATAGTCAGCACCTTTTGTGTTGGTTGCTACCAGTTTAATCTTTGATAAAGAATAGTGCTGCTTTATATTGACTGATTTTGGCGCACCGCTTTTCACACTGATATCACTAAGCGGAAGTGTCGGGATAAGATCATCTACTTTGCTGGAAACGGAAGATAATGTTTCTGTGTAAGAGCCGCCTGCTGCGCTCATCAGTCCGTTTCTGCGGATGCGTTTCAATAATTCATCTCCATATTTATATTTTTTTACAGTTCCCCAGTTGATGCCATCCGGATCCGTCATGCTCGCCTGGATGTAGCTTCGTTTCTTAAGATTCGTGCGGGCATTCTTAGAACCTGCGCCGGTGAAGCTGGCGAGAACGTAAGAATTTAATTTACCGCCTCTTAAGTTGCGGTCATATTCAACGATTGTAACATCGTAATTGATATAGACCGGACATTTATAATAAGTCGTTGCAGTCTGTGTTTTTGTCTGCTGCTGGATAAGAGCTGCAGTATAAGGCAGGAGTGAAAGAGATACTTCGGAAGTATTTTCCGTTGAACGCTCTTCGCTCTCCTCTTTTGACCAGCCTTTCTCAATGGACTGGCTGGCAGAAAATCCGATGGAAGTTTCCAAATCTCCGAAGAATGGAAGACTCTTGGAATGTGTAACTGTAACGGATTCTTCATAAGTATAAGATTTGGAGCCACTGATGCTGCTCAAAGCACCGTAAGTAGTTGAATTTGTCAGCGACTGCGTGCCGGACACTTCCACGCCACTGTTGTTGCGGATATCGGAGCTGTAAATATTACTGGTCTTTTTCTCGTCACTAATCACCCGCTTGTAGGAGTTATCGTACATTGGGAAAATCGGTGACACACGGAAATTATGAAAATACACAGCGTAAGCTTTGTAGCGTCCGGCGATATCACTGTCTTTTGCACGGAGTGCACCATGCCAGCGGACAACAACCGGAGATTCTTCGGTATCATTGGAAATGGAATCGAGTTTTTTTAATGGAAGCGATCCAAGCGGTGTACGCGTAAGATCATTTGCGATATGCTGCTGTGCATTCGCAAGACTGCTTTCACTGAAATACCCGCCCCAGTTATACCAGGCATCGTCCAGTTTCAGCTCAGATTTCCGCCGATTTCCATAAATGGTCATATTACAAAGTGTATCATTCAGATAACCATAATTTCCCTGCCCTTTTTCGACAGATAAGATCCATCCAAGATAATCCCAGTCGGACAGCAGATAGTCGCCCTTGCGTGTGCCCATAGGAACGTCATCATCTATAATGTAAGATTGTAGTGCTTTTTTATAACATTCCGCCGGAAGCATGGAGAGATCTGTATTAGTATTACGGTAAAAAACGCGGTCACTGCCGAGATCCTGTGAGTCTTTATCGATGAAAGTTTTCGGAAGATCCACAAGCCCATTTATAATCGCTTCCGGCGATTCATTTCCGGCCTTTACCTGAGTCATTGGAATACAGGAAAAAATCATGACAGAGGAAAGTGCCAGGGCAAATGTTTTCTTCCAGATTCTTATTTTTCGTTTATCATTCTTTTTCATAATGCACCATCCTTTCTAATATACCTTGACGGAAACTGTTGCTTTTCTGCCACTGCCATCGGTTGCGGCGGCTGTAATCTTTACAGTTTTTCCTTTTCCGGCTTTTAAAGCCTTTGCGACACCTTTGGAGGAAACAGTCATATATTTCGTGTTTGAAGAAGTGAAGGTTAAAGCTTTATTTGCACCTGCGGATGCAGTGACAACTGCCTTTAATTTCGTACTTTTTCCGGCTTTTATTTTTGACGGTGCAGTGACTTTCAGCTTCTTTACAATCCCTTTCATGGAAGTAATCTTAAAAGAGCCTTGTACTTTACTGCCATCTTTGGATAAGGCAGTGATGGTAACGGATTTTCCACCGCTGTTTTTCTTTAAAGTGACAACACCTTTGGAAGAAATAGTAGCAACTTTAGTGTTACTTGATTTCCATTGCAGAGCTTTATTGGTTGCGTTGGAAGGAGAAATCGTGGCTTTTAAAGTGAGCTTTTTCCCGGCAGCAATCTTGTGGGAAAGACCGGATAACCGGATTTTCTTTACTTTATAAACCGGATTTTCTGGTTTGTCAGGCTTTGGCGTTTCATTTTCATTGATTACCATTGCATTCTTTTCGAACATGGTATTATTGGAAGAAACCGTACCAGCTGATAAATAATTTACTTTTGAAAGATCAACATACATTGCAGGACGTAAAGGATAGTAATCCTGGGATGCCATGCTGGTTTTCATGATTTCACCTGTCGTTTGGACACTGTCATACAATGCTCTCGTTGTACCATAAGTTTCTAATCTCCAGTTGCAGTTTCCGGCATATTGTGGACGTTTGTCACGCCAGACATTCTGTGCAAATGCAAAGTCTGTACACTTCGCGCGTCTTGCATTATCTTCCAGCAGGGTGACATCTGTGAATCCATATGCCAGAGCTTCCGAACCGTAGGCTTCCGAGTTGCTTAACAGAAAAAGTTTATTTACAGAAGGCTTATAATTATTGCGGGTTGTATCAACGACAGCAGCCTGTTCTTCGGAAGAAAATATCTGGAAAAATAGTTTGTTATTAAAGAAGTCAGGAATATCTGTCAGACTTCCCCGGTAGAAAATCTTGTCAGCAAGAAGAAAAGCGGTGGATTTATTCATCTTTAACACACGCCATTTCAATGGCTCGTATCGAAAATAGTGCCAGGTGCTGTCATCTTCCCAAGGGAAAATATTATAAGTCTGGGAATATTTAGTGGTTGGCCAGTAGTCCGGATCCAGGAGAGAAGAAACATCCGTCTGGCTGCGGCAAAGCCTCCGATATTTGTAGTTTCCAATGGTAATATCTCCGTTTTCATCCCACTGGGAGTCGTCGGCAGCTTTTAATTTTTCGTAAATTTGTCCATTTTCTGCTGTGACTTCAGACTGCGGATAGCTTCCGAGCCAGACGCAGTCCCAGGTGACTTTCTTCCCGGCATAGAGAGAAGAATCATCGGTGATTTTCGGATTGGATAAAGTGTCGGATGCCCGGACGGTCTCCGCCGGACAGATAAGTGAGGACAACGTTCCTGTCACGGTAAGAATCGAGACAAGAAAGATGCCGGAGAATATTTTCTTAAGATGTAGTCTGTTCATAGTGCGCCTCCTTTTCATGATTTTGATAAGTATAGATTTTAACGTTCACTTCTCTATCTTTATCATATGAAAAGGGGACAAAAATCATAGTGTCTGCCGGTCACATATTAGGAAATCAATGGCTATGGCGGTATTTCGCAGGGGTTGTGTCATATTTTTGCTGGAATATTTTATAAAAATAGCCTTTGTTGTTATAACCGACGGTGTGCATAATCTCGTCTACGGTTTTATCCGTGTGTTCCGGCATGGATTCCGCATGTTCCAGACGGATCTTCTGCACATAGAATGTAGTATCACAGGCAGATATCGATACACTGGGTGAAGAATATTATGACAAATATGAGATCCTTCTGGAAGGAAGAGATGAGAAAGAATTCCGCGAGCATGTTGCGGTGCAGGCGGGAATTGAAATTGGATTTGAGAGATCTCTGGAACAGTCTGGCATATTAAAATAGGACTGCAGATTGGGAGGTTTGCAGTCCTGAGGAAAAAGTTATGAAAAAGAATTATAAGTGTTCGTTTTCTTCGAACAATTATAGTATAGGCAGAAATTGTGATGAAAGTGTGATGAGATTAAGAAAAAAATGTTAACAAATACATTTTCTTATAAAAAGTCATTAAGCCACAAACCCATTCCTGTGCAAGCCCATCGTGGTTGCAGGCTTATGACCCTGGCATAAGAATATTAAAATTAAAAAATGCCAGACGAATTGCTCCGTACAGCGTACTCTCGCAATTCTGCCCAATATTCGCATATCGCGAAGCTTGCGCTTCCCTTTTATGCTCATATCGGGGCGGGTCATTAAGCCATGCATCCACTCCTGAGCAAGCCCATCGTGGTTGCAGGCTTATGACCCTGGCATCTTAAATTCTGAAGAAACTTTAAAGATATTTTAAAGAAATAAGAAGAATGTGCACAAGCAGGAAAAAGTCTGCTATAATGAACAACATACGGTGAAAAGAGGTGCATTATGAAGAAAGACACGACACAGAAGAAAAAAATGATACCTTCTTATGCAATACTTCCGCTGCTGATCTGTGTAGCCGTGAATTTCACAGTTTATATAGGAACAGATAAGCTGATGGAGCACCGCAATTTTTATGATCTGACCTTACCGATTGACAGAATGGTTCCGGTGATTCCAGCATTTTCAGTCATTTATATCGGATGTTATTTATTCTGGATCGTAAATTATATTATGATCACCAGAATGAACAGAAGCCACTGTTATCGTTTTATTCTGGCGGATGTTATGTCAAGACTTGTATGTGGTTTCTTTTATATTGTAATGCCGACAACGAATGTGCGTCCGGTAGTGAATGGAACAGATATTTTCAGCCAGATGTTAAGATGGGTGTATCAGATAGATGATCCGACCAGATTGTTTCCGTCAATTCATTGTCTGGTAAGCTGGTTCTGTTATATCGGAATCCGTGGACAGAGGCAGATACCGAAGTGGTATCAGAGGTTCAGTTTTGTATTTGCAATTTTAGTCTGTGTATCAACGCAGGTAACAAAGCAGCATTATATTGTGGATGTTTTTGGAGGCATTGCTGTGGCAGAGATTTGTTACCGGATTTCCGGTAAGATTATGGAGCGGCGAAGCCGGGAAAAGGGGAAAAAGATTGTTAAATAAGAAGAAAAGTATTGCGAATACCATTTTTCTGGTTTTGATTTTCGCATTAACACTTTACAGTGTATTCCATGGTGAAGATCTTCCGGCGGTGCTCAGGACGATCGGTGAAGTGAATCCGTGGTATCTGATACCGGGAACAGCAGGTGTAATCCTGTTTATCTGGGGGGAATCGATCATTATCTGGTATATGTTCGGTACACTGGATATTCATGAAAAGAAACGGACGTGTTTTTTATATTCCTGTGTAGGTTTCTTCTTTAGTGCGGTGACACCGTCTGCAAGCGGCGGACAGCCGATGCAGATCTATTATATGAGAAAGAATAAAATACCGATTCCGGTAGCAACGCTTGTACTGATGATCGTTACGATTACATACAAATCTGTACTGGTATTTGTTGGTCTGTTCGTTGCATTTTTCCAGAGAGGATTTGTTCATAAATATCTGGAAGGAATACTGCCGATTTTTTATCTGGGAGTTGCATTAAATGTAGGCTGTTGTGTTGCAATGTCGATTCTGGCATTTCATCCGGAGCTTGCCAAATGGATCATGATGAAAGGTCTCAGGCTTCTGGAAAAGAGCCGGCTTATGAAACATAAGGAAAAGAGAACGAAAAAGCTTGCAGATTCTATGGAACAGTATAAGGCTACGGCGGCTTATTTCGGAACGCATAAGAAAGTGATCTTTAATGTTATACTGATTACATTTTTTCAGAGATTTTCATTATTTTTTGTAACATGGTTTGTATACAAAGCTTTCGGACTGCACGGAACGAGCATATATGATGTAGTGATGCTGCAGGCAGTCGTATCTGTATCAGTGGATATGCTCCCACTTCCGGGAGGAATGGGAATTAGTGAGAATCTGTTCCTGATTATTTTTAAAACAGTATTTACAGCAGGACTTCTGTTACCGGGAATGGTACTGAGCAGAGGAATTGCGTTTTATGTACAACTTCTCTTCAGCGCAACACTGACATTGGTTGCGCATGTTCGGATAGGACGAGGGCGGGAAGAGACAACAGAAACTTGTGAACAACAGGCTGGCTAATTCAGCGGAAAGAAAAGAGGGAAAAAATGATAGGAATTTATAATTATACGGTTGTGCTGACTTATATGAGTCTCTGCTCTTCCGTTTTTGGAATGACACAGGCAATACACGGACATTTTAAGATTGCGATTTTCTGTCTTGCATTATCCGGGCTTTGCGATATGTTTGACGGCAAAGTTGCGCGTTCTAAGAAAGACCGTACAGATGATGAGAAAGCTTTTGGTATCCAGATTGATTCACTGTGTGATGTAGTCTGTTTCGGAATCTTTCCGGCAATGATTTGTTATCTGCTGGGAGTACGTGGACCAATTGGTCTGCTTTTAATTGCATTTTATTGTATCAATTCGGTGATCCGGCTTGCTTATTTTAATGTAATGGAAGCAAAACAGGCACTGGTAACAGAGAGCGGAGAGAAGTTCTATAAGGGATTGCCGATCACATCCATGGCAATTGTATTGCCATTGGTATTCATGATCCAGTTTTTTGTACCGGATTTTGTTTTCCGTATCTGCCTGCATCTGGCACTGTTTATTGTCGGACTGTTATTTGTTGTAGACTTTAAATTAAAAAAACCAGGCAATAAAACACTTGCACTTCTTGTGCTGGTCGTTGGCGCGGCAGTGATCATTATGATGATATTTACAAAGTACAAAGTAAATATGCAGATGAACTGGCCATGGCTTTGCAGAAGATAAAAGGTTACATAAGAGATTAGAAGACGGCAGGATATGAGGAGAACACAGATGAAATACAGAGACCGGGAAGGCAGAGATGTCGGTGTTGAGACCGGACAGGATCAGTTTTTAAAACATTTATATGGAAATGCATTTGGAAGAGCTGTTATCCGGATCATGATCCGTCCGTGGGTGAGCAGGCTTGGCGGATATGTTCTGGACAGTTTCATATCCAAGATAGGCATCCGTCCGTTTGTAAAAAAGAACAATATTGACTTGTCTATGTGTGAGAAGACAAAGTTTCG
This sequence comes from Dorea sp. AM13-35, assembly GCF_003473885.1. NCBI lineage: Bacteria > Bacillati > Bacillota > Clostridia > Lachnospirales > Lachnospiraceae > Dorea > Dorea sp. AM13-35. The sequence goes on along the minus strand of NZ_QUCZ01000003.1, from coordinate 177,516 downwards.
TTCATATAATGATTTCTTTACAAGAAAATTAAGAGAAGAAGCACGCATACCACAGGGAGATGAAAAGACGTTGATCAGTCCTTGCGATGGGAAATTAAGCGTATATCCGATCAGTGATATAGCAGGTAGAGAGAATACATTCCGGATCAAGGATACACTTTATACAACCTCATCACTTCTGAGATCCGGCAAACTGGCAAAGCAGTATGAGGGCGGCATGGCGCTTGTGTTCCGTCTGACAGTGGATGATTATCACAGATATTGTTACGTGGCAGACGGAGAGAAATCCCAGAATTATCATATTCAGGGAGTATTCCATACGGTGAATCCGGTAGCCAATGATGTGTATCCGATTTACAAAGAGAATACAAGAGAGTACAGCCTGCTTAAGACAAAGCGGTTTAAGACGATTTTAATGATGGAAGTCGGCGCTCTTATGGTTGGACGGATCACAAACTATGAAGAAGCAGGAACAGTCCGTAAGGGGCAGGAAAAAGGAAAGTTTGAGTTTGGAGGATCGACGATTATCCTGTTATTGCAAAAGGATGCAGCAGTGCTGGATAGCGATCTCATCCGCAATACAGAAGAAGGATATGAAACTATCGTAAAGATGGGCGAAAGAATAGGAACGGCAAAGTAATTGCCGTTCCTATTCTTTTGAGGAAAATTCATATAATGAAGATTTGCCTTAAATTAAAGTGTGGTAAACATATCAATCACCTGTCCGGTCATGACTTTCGGTGAGTCGCATAAAAGGTAGATAATACCTTTTGCTACATCTGCAGCACTGCCCATAACAGCATTGTCCTGACCGACATTGTGGTTGTATACCCGCTGTCCCGGTGTATCTACCATACCAGGGGCAACAGCATTGACTTTAATGCCATATTCTTTTGTCTGGATTGCGGTTGTCTTTGTCAGTGTCACGATACCGCCTTTTGCTACTGCGTAGCCACCCATCTGGGAAGCGATACGTCCCATGCGGGAAGAAACACTTACGATGTCACCACTATGCTGTTTGATCATAACCGGCACAACTTTGTTGATGCAGAGGAACGGAATCTTCAGATTTGACTTGATGATCTGATCCCACTGCTCTTCGCTCCACTCCCAGATCTTGATTGCCTGATGTCCGACTTTTTTATAAATCTCAGATGGGTATCCACCGGCATTATTGATCAGGATGTCAATGCGTCCAAATTGTTCTACAATAGCATCAACCATGGACTGTACCTGTGCGGCATCTGTCAGATCACGGGAAAGGGAAGTAGCTTTTCCTCCTTTTTCTTCGATCATCTGTACCGTCTCGTCCAGGTTTGCCTGCGTTCTTGCAACACAGACAACAGTTGCGCCTTCTGCGGCAATCGCGAGAGCCGCTTCTCTTCCGATGCCCTTGCCGGCACCTGTTACAATTGCAATTTTACCTTCTAATTTCATTTATTCAGCCTCCAAAAATAAGTAGTTATCAATATATAATCAATCATTTACCTAAACAATTCGTTCAGTATCGTCAAAGAAATCCAAAGCAGCCGGATAGATATAACTGTCGCCGATCCCATGGAGGAGAATCAGATTCAAGTGATTGTTCAGATTCTTCTTATCCAGTGCAATGGCTTCTGTCAAAGCGCCAAGAGCAACACCGCAGGAAGAAGGAAGTCCGTAGATTGTAAGCAGATCCTGGATTCGTATAGAGGTTCCGCCCGGTGTAAGACCTTTCTCTTCTGCGAGTTTCGTCAGTTGATACATACCGATCGCAACCGCTTCACCATGGCTCTCACGCTCATAATGATAATACTGTTCGATCGTATGTGCCAGCGTATGCCCGAAATTCAGGAGCATACGGCTTCCTGTGTCAAACTGATCTTCTTCGACTACAACACGTTTGCAGTCTACACAACGGTAAATGATATTGCCAAGTTCGTCCTTTAAGTCGGCAAAGGAAGTATGTGTTTCCAGAAGGGAAAATAATTCCGGATCCTGGATGCATCCATACTTGATCACTTCGCCCATGCCATCGTGAATGAAATGGTCAGGCAGTGTCTGTAATACTTCCGGATCTATCAGGACGAGGGAAGGCTGATAAAATGCACCAACCAGATTCTTGCCCTGCGGCAGATCAACAGCAACTTTTCCGCCAACGGAAGAGTCAACCTGCGCGAGCAGGGAAGTCGGAATCTGGACCAGTTTGATTCCACGTAAGAAACTTGCCGCTGCAAATCCTGCCAGATCACCAATCACGCCGCCGCCCAGAGCGATCAGAAGATCGCTGCGGGAAAATCGTGCCTGAAGCAATGCGTCATAGATCAGAGGAAGAGACTCAAATTTCTTCGTGGCCTCTCCATGCGGAAGCACAAGATGAAAGACTTCAAAGTCAGCTTCCAGTACTTCTGATAATGCATCTCCGTAGATCGGATAGACGTTATCGTCAGAGACGATCATGATCTTTCTGCCATGAAAGACTTCCTTAATATAAGTTCCGGCATCTGCAAGAATGTGATTCTCGATATAGATTGGATAACTGTTTTTTTCAAGATTAACGGTTAGTTTCATTGTAGCTTTACTCCTGTTCTATTGTCTGTGAATGATGTCAGCAATCTGTTTTACATCTTTCAGCAGTTCACTGTATTTTTCTGGTTTTAAGGACTGTGCTCCATCGCAGAGAGCAGCTTCCGGATTATTATGTACTTCAATCATCAGTCCGTCAGCACCGGCTGCAACAGATGCTTTTGCCATAGAATCTACGAGCCACCATTTTCCACCGGCGTGGCTTGGATCGATGATAACCGGGAGGTGTGTCAGCTTCCGCAGTACAGGAACGCTCTGCAGATCCAGTGTATTTCTTGTATATGTTTCAAAAGTACGGATACCACGTTCGCACAGAATGACATTCTCATTACCGGAAGCCATAATATACTCTGCGGACATTATCCATTCTTCATATGTCGCATTCAGACCTCTCTTTAAGAGGATCGGGCGGTCAACCTGACCGAGCTGTTTTAACAGATCAAAGTTCTGCATATTTCTTGCGCCGATCTGGATCAGATCTATTTTCTCGTTGAAGACATCCAGATATTCCGGAGACATCAGTTCTGTAACGATCGGAAGTCCGACTTCTTCTTTTACTGCGCATAAGATGTCAAGACCTTCCGGTCCAAGTCCCTGGAAAGAATACGGGCTTGTTCTAGGCTTGAATGCACCGCCTCGTAACATATTCGCTCCGGCAGCTTTGATATCCTTTGCAATGGATAATACCTGCTCGTAAGTCTCAACGGAGCAAGGCCCTGCGATGTAAGCCATGTTGCCGCTTCCAACCTTCACACCAGATACATCTACAACAGTGTCTTCCGGGTGGAAAGCACGGTTTGCCAGTTTGTAAGGCTCCTGTACATGGATAACTTTGTCAACGTATGGGTTTACTTCGAAAAGCTTTGCATCGATACGGCTTGTATCACCGATACAGCCGATGATTGTCTGACCTGCACCTTTTACAATATGGGTGTCCAGACCTTTTGTTTTGATCAGATTCTCTACGCGGTCAATTTCTTTCTGACCGGAGTGTTGTTTTAATACAATAATCATAAGTGTTCTCCTCCATATTCGCACTGTAAAATTTTAGCTGTTTAAAGTGCGAAACTATACTTATCTTAACGCGGAAGCCTATGTTTGTCAACCTTTTTAGCCCATTTTCGCAGAAAGCGGGGATTTTTCTCTGTTAGTGCTTAGCAGGTGCTGAAATATTTGTAGATTTACCGTATAAAAATGTGTATTTTAAGTATAAACACCTCTGTTTTTAGGGGGAGTAACAAAACGTTAAACAAGAGTTACGAATATTATGGAGCAAGGTATCAGTGAACTGAATTGTCAAATGAAAAATTAGCCGATATAATGAATATGAAGGCGATCATTAGTGACAGAAAAAGAGGTATAAATATGGAAGAAATAAAAAAAAGAATCCTTTATCCAAAGCCGTTGAAGGCGGGTAATCAGATCTGTCTGATCGATCCGGCAAATGCATACACAGAGGAAGCCATCGAAGCGGTCAGCAGTTATTGGAAAGGGAGAGGTTTTCAAGTGATCTGTGCACCGGAGATGGCATTTAAAAGGGGAACACCGAAAGAGCGCGCGGCAAAATTAAATAAAGTATTTGCTGATGAAGAAAATAAAGCAGTTATGTGCATCTGGGGCGGTTATGGCACCATGACACTTCTTGATTATCTGGATTATGAAATGATCCGGGAGAGAAAGCCTGTATTTACCGGATTCAGTGATATTACAGCGCTGCATCTTGCAATCGGGCAGAAGACCGGGCTGGTAACATTTCACGGAGGTGCAGTTTATGGAAGGACGAGGACGATAACAGAAGATGCCAAAGAAGCGGTATATCAGAGTGTGACGACACCGGTCAGAGGAAAAGCGTTTTCTAATTTTAACGGAGAACCTTTTCGTATATATAAAGAAGGAATTGGCGAAGGAATTCTGACAGGTGGCAATCTGACACTATTAAGCCGGCTTACCGGAACGCCTTATGAAGTGAATACGCGTGAGAAAATCCTGTTTTTTGAAGAAATAGGCGAGAAGCCATACAGGCTGCATGGCATGCTGACGCAGCTTAAGATGGCAGGAAAATTTGAAGAAGTAAAAGGAATCATTGTCGGAGATCTGAGTGGTTGTGATACGAAAGACCGTCCGGGAACAGCACTGGAAGCGGTGAAAGAGGTACTTGAAGATGTAAAATGCCCGGTCATCTATGGAGTGAGGGCCGGGCATATCGGAGATTCCATGACACTGCCATTGCACGCACAGGTGCGCATAGAGGCAGTGGAGGAATACGGTGTACAGTTCCGGGCAATATAAGAACTGCCCGGATACATGGTTTAATTATCTAATTTGATCCCGGACAATGCCTGTGCAAAGGCATTGTTGACAGGTTCTTCTTTTTGCTTGTTCAGATATTTGCGGACATCTTTTTTAGAAACACCTGCGCCTTCTTTCTGGCGTCTTGCTTTAAATGCTTCCAGTTTTTCTTTGTGTCCGCAGGAGCATACAAATGTCTCCGTATCTCCTTTCTTGATAAGCTCCATTTTCTTATGGCAGTTCGGACAGCGGGCATTGCTTGTGCGTGCGATTGTCTCGCGGTAGCCGCATTCGCGGTCCTGGCAGACGAGAAGTCTTGCGTTTTTGCCGTTCACGGCAAGCATGCGCTTTCCGCAACGTGGGCATTTATGATTGGTAAGATTATCATGCTTAAAGGTGCCGTCCGCTGTTTTGATATCCTGGATCAGAGATCGGGTGTAATCCTGAATATCATGCAGGAAAACCTGCTCTTTCTGTGTGCCTTTCGCGATGTGGGACAATTCCATCTCCCAGGAGGCGGTAAGCTCCGGCTTTTTCAGATCTTCCGGAACCAGTTCAAGCAGTTGCTTTCCTTTGGAAGTGATCAAGATTTCCTGTCCCTTTTTTTCTATCAAAAATGTGTGGAATAATTTCTCTATAATATCAGCTCTTGTCGCAACGGTTCCGAGTCCGCCGGTTTCGCCAAGTGTTTTGCGGGCAGCAGCGTCTTTTGATTCCATATATTTGACGGGATTTTCCATTGCACTAAGTAGTGTGGCTTCGGTAAATCTTGCCGGAGGTTTTGTTTTGCCGGAAGTCAGAGTGGCGCGGTCAATTGTAAGATATTCTCCTTTTTTAAGCTCTGAAAGATTCTGCCCGGATACAGAAAAATTGTGCGTTTCATTATCGAAATCGTCCTCCCAATGTGCATTGCTGTCATTCTCATACACCGCTTTCCAACCGGGAGTAAGGATTTTGTTTCCTTTGGAAGAAAATGACTGACCGGCGGCAGTTCCCTTGAGAGAAGTCTGCTCATACTCATAAGCAGGATAAAGGACACTGATAAAACGGCGCACGACGAGGTCATAGATTTTTCGCTCTTCATTTGTCATATGATCCAGCTGGACAAATTCCTCTGTTGGAATGATCGCATGGTGATCGCTGACCTTCCTGTCATCGACAAAAGATTTGCTTGTGTGGATCGGAGCTTTTAAAAGTGTTGGAACAAAGGCTTTATACGGACCGAAGTTGATAGCTTTCAGACGCTCTTTGATCGTCGGAACAACATCCGAGCTAATATAGCGGCTGTCTGTCCGCGGATAAGTCAGTACTTTATGATTTTCATACAGGCGCTGCATAATGTTCAGCGTCTCTTTTGCGGAGAAACCAAAACAGCGGTTGGCATCCCGCTGTAATTCTGTCAGATCATAGAGACCTGGTGAAAATGTTTTTTTCTTTGTTTTGTGCACATCTGTAATCTGTAAAGACTGCCGGTTTGCGGAGTTGGTTTGTGAGGTTACACCGGCTGTGCGGTTTTTTGTCAGTGCTTCACGTAATTGTTCCAGATGTTCTTTGTGAAAAGAACGGGTGCTTTTGGATTTTTCACTCTGCCATGTCCAGGTAATTCCGCCTGCCTGCAGAGTCATACCATAATAATCCTGTGGTTTGAAAGAGCGGATCTCCGTCTCTCTTGCGGCGATCATAGCAAGCGTCGGTGTCTGGACACGTCCGCAGGAGAGCTGCGCATTGTATTTACAGGTTAAGGCACGGGTCGCGTTGATGCCGACAAGCCAGTCGGCTTCGGAGCGGCTTCTTGCTGCATAATAAAGATTGTTATATTTTCTGCCGTCTTTTAAATTCTGGAATCCTTCCCGGATCGCTTTGTCTGTGACAGAAGAAATCCAGAGCCTCTTGATCGGTTTGCGGCAGCCGGACTTATCCAGAATCCAACGTGCGACCAGCTCGCCCTCGCGACCGGCATCGGTTGCGATAATGATTTCTGAAATGTCCTTCCGGAATAGTTGTGTTTTTACATGCTGGTATTGTTTAGAAGTCTGTTTAATGACGACAAGATCCCATTTCTTCGGAATCATTGGCAGGACAGACATATTCCATTCTTTGAATTTTTTATCGTAGCTTTCCGGATCAGCCAGTGTGACCAGGTGTCCGAGCGCCCATGTGACAACGTAGGAATTGCCTTCGATTGCACCGGTCAGATTTTTATGACACTTCAGCACGCGCGCAATATCGCGTGCGACCGAAGGCTTTTCTGCTAAAACGAGTGATTTCATAGATGTAAGTCTCCTTAAATAAGAGTTTTTTTATTCAACATAGCGGATTTCGGGCGGGGTGTCAACTGTTCAGATATTTGCAAAAAAAATTGCAAAAAAAGTTAAAAAATACTTGCAATCTGTATGTGAGTGTGTTATATTAATCTTCGGTCACGTTTGATAGTGATTTATATAAGGCTCCATGGTCAAGCGGTTAAGACATCGCCCTTTCACGGCGGTAACACGGGTTCGATTCCCGTTGGAGTCACTCAGAGCTTTCGGGCTTTTTCATATATAGTATCTATAATATGGCGCCATAGCCAAGTGGTAAGGCAAAGGTCTGCAACACCTCTATCACCAGTTCAAATCTGGTTGGCGCCTCTAAAAAAGCTTTAGGTTAATTCCTGAAGCTTTTTTGATGTTAGAAAAAAAGTATCTATTGGCATTTCTGCAGGTGATAAAGTTTCGTGAACATAAAAGAAGTATTTTAAGGGTGGACGCACTCCGGCAGATACGTTATAATTATGCATGGATATGCATAAAAGTAAGGCAATACATAAGAAAAGAAATATAAATATTTACAAAGATATAAAAGGAGAGCGCTATGCCAGTATTTGATTTTAACAATACTCCGGATGACAAAAAAGCAGCGGAGTGCACATACACGATTTTTTACTCCAGTGAAGGAGAAGCAACACCGGAAAAACCAATGATGGTGCTGGATAACCAGATGAAAAAATGGGAACATCATTCCCTTGGAATGTTTACAAACCCGGTAAAACGTACTGCATTTGAATTTCAGCAGGAGACGGGAACTGTCAGTGCGGACATTCTGAAAATTGACGCAAGATTTGTAAGCCTTCTGAAATGGCTCGGCGAAAATCATATCAATGTCCGCCTGTCAGGAGAGAATACAGAAGAAGGTTATGCAGTTTACAAGATCCGTGAGATTGCTTTCGGCGGTGGAACAAAGCTTTCGGCGGAAGATGGATTTTTACAGTTTATGATTGAGCGTCTGCTTGCCAGCGATGCGCCGACTTCACAGGTCAGTGACGAAGAACTGGAAGAGATGGGTGACAGCATGAAGCTCACCAGCTTACAGAGCATCATTGATTTTATGGACTGTGCCGGAAATACACTGCCGGATAATATCCGTCTCTGGGCGAGAAGAAACCTGGCGGTTGCAAGATCCCACGAAGTCTCACCGGAAGAGCGCAGACATGCACAGAGAGCGCTTTCCATTATGATGAATGTGCAATGGAAGAGTGATTATTTTGAAGCAATCGATCCGGAAGAAGCAAGACGGATTCTGGATGAAGAATTATATGGAATGGAAAAAGTAAAACAACGTATCATTGAGACGATCATCCAGATCAATCGTACGCATACGCTGCCGGCATACGGACTGTTGCTGGTAGGTCCTGCCGGAACCGGTAAATCCCAGATCGCCTATGCAGTGGCAAGAATTCTGAAACTGCCGTGGACAACACTGGATATGAGTTCCATCAATGATCCGGAGCAGCTTACCGGAAGTTCCCGTATTTATTCCAACGCAAAGCCGGGAATTATTATGGATGCATTTGCAATGGCAGGAGAATCCAATCTTGTATTTATTATTAATGAACTGGACAAGGCCGCATCCGGAAAAGGCAACGGCAACCCAGCAGATGTTCTGCTGACATTGTTAGATAACCTTGGATTTACAGACAATTATATGGAATGTATGGTGCCGACTGTGGGTGTTTATCCGATCGCAACAGCTAATGACAAAGAACAGATCAGTGCGCCATTGATGTCACGTTTCGCAGTGATCGACATTCCGGATTACTCATTTGAAGAGAAGAAAGTGATTTTCTCAAAATTCTCACTTCCAAAAGTGCTCAAACGAATGAGCCTGAAAGAAGAAGAGTGTATCGTGACAGACGATGCACTGGATGCGGTTATTGAAAAATATGCAGATACGACAGGTATCCGTGATCTGGAGCAGGCAGCAGAGCATATTGCAGCAAATGCACTTTATCAAATCGAAGTGGAGCATAAAGGAGCGATCACATACACAAGAGAAATGGTAAATGAACTGCTTGGTTAATCTGTCGCAATAAATATTTACATATGGCAATAAAAAGCAGAGCAGTATTACAGGAACGGATAGCAGGAGGATATGACAATGGAATTACTTGATGTAATGAAAAAAAGATTTTCAGTACGCAAATACAAAGAGCAGCAGGTAGAGCCGGAGAAGCTGGCGAAAATCCTGGAAGCAGCACACGTTGCACCAACAGCTACCAATGCGCAGCCGGTGCGGCTGATCGTGGTACAGAGTGAAGTGGGCCGTGCAAAACTGGACAAAGCCGCTCGCCTTTATGGTGCACCGACAGTTATTATCGTATGCGCCGATCACGATAAAGCATGGGTGCGCAAATACGACCAGATGCAGACGACAGATATCGATGCTTCGATTCTGACAGATCATATGATGCTGGAAGCAACCGAACAGGGACTTGGAAGCTTGTGGGTATGCTGGTTTGATCCAAAGATTGTCAGAGAAGAGTTCGAACTTCCGGATAATCTGGAACCAATCAATCTGCTGGCACTTGGTTATGCGGATACAGAAGAAAAAGGATCGGATCGTCATAAAACAGAGCGAATCAGCCTGGATGAACTGGTGACGTATAAGTAAGAAAAAGGATGCCATTGATATCTGATTTTCTACATTTTTATTTGTTGTGAATGCCTGTAGTTATATACAGGCATTTTTGCGTTAGGATAAAACCCTGTTTTTCCGGTCTCTTTTGCATTCCGTTATAGAACACAATAAGAACTCTTTATAAGAATTCACTTATTTCTACAGTTTCAAATACATAAAACGATAAAAGTTAAGATATTCTTAATTTTCGCAAAAAAGACACAAAATGGAAGATTTTTCTGATAAAACAAAGTATAATGAGTGTAAATAACCCGTTTGAAGAGGAGAGAATAGAATCTGAAGGGAGAAAAAGGAGGAACCATATGAAGAAAAGAACGGTAAAATTGTTATCGCTCATGATGGTGACCACATTTCTGGCGACCAGTACGATAACAACGGAAGCAGCCGGGACGGGTGCGTATCAGAAGATTAAGACCGGAGATAAGATTAGCAAGAAAGAGAGCACGAATAAAGGCGATTATGTAGAAGGACAGGCGCTGGTTTTGTATAAGGACAACAAGATTTCAACGAAAGCGGCTGCGCAGAGAGCGCTTAATGTAAGCGATATCAGCGTGTCAAAGGTATGGAATTTTGATGCAGCAGAAGAATCAAAGGGAAGGGCAAGTACGCAGAGTGCGGCTTCTGCACAGTCAAGTGCGACTACAACATCACTTACAGTCGGATTGGTTACTTCGAAGACATTAAGCACGAAGAAGTTAATTGAGAAATTATCCGCGGACAGTGATGTGCAGATAGCAGAGCCAAACTACCGTGTACATGCGCTGACAAATGATTCATATTTCAGTAAGCAGTGGGGACTTAAAAATACGGGTCAGAATGGCGGCGTGGAAGGAAATGCCACGAACGTAGAGAAGAAATGGGAAAAGACCAAAGGTTCTGATGATGTTGTCGTTGCTGTTGTAGATACCGGTGTAGATTATACACATGAAGATCTGAAAGACAATATGTGGGAGAATACATACCAGCCGAAGTTAAGAGGCGAATATGGATATGACTTTGCGAATGCTGATACAGATCCGATGGATGATGAAGGACACGGAACACACTGCGCCGGAATTATCGGAGCAAAGGGCGATAATGGTGTCGGTGTCAGTGGTATGAACCACAATGTGAAGATTATGGCACTGAAAGCATTAGATGAAAGAGGCAGTGGTTCCGATAGTGATTTGATTGATGCTTATAATTATATTAACAAAGCTATAAACCTGGGAGTAAATGTTGCGGCAATCAACGATTCTTGGGGTGGAGAAGGAAAGAGCGCCATTTTTAAGAAACTGATGGATCTGGTTGGAGCAAAGGGCGCGGTATCTGTATGTGCAGCAGGAAATGAGTCGGCAGATAATGATGAAACGGCTATTTATCCGGCAAACGATGATTGCGCTTATAAGATCAGTGTAGCTGCTACAAATGAAAAGGGTGAGCTCAGCAATTATTCGAACTATGGAAGTGAAAAGGTTGATATTGCCGCACCTGGAAGTGATATTCTCTCTACTTATGCAATGGATTGTTATAATCCATCTATTTATTCAGCAGAAAAACAGAAGGAAGTAACGCAGAAGTTTGAAAATTTCAATGGAGAGAGTACATGGGCTGATTGGAGTCCTGAAAATATTCAGATCACAAGTACATTGAATGAAAAAGAATCCGGGTACAAGGCAGAGTTAAGTGATGACAATTTGGGAGAAACAAAAGGAAAATCTTTGAAAATTTCTCTGAAAGGTGTCAGTGCAGGTGAGACGGTTTCTGTTCGGATTCCATATACAGTAAGTGAAGGAACAAAAGAATTTCCGGAATTTAGTGCAATGACGAAAGTAAACGGTCCAAAATCATCCGAGTCTCTTTTCTCAAATGGAAGTTTGTTAATCGTTGGAGAATGTGCTGCTGACCGTGATTTACCGGTAAGTGAAGATGACTTAATTAGTGAAGATTCGGAACTCGCATATAATTTTAACGGCTATCCAGTTAGTGGCGAAATGGAAGATTGGGTACATCTGGAAGTACCACAGGAAGAAAAAAATCCAAAAACAGGAGAACGTTCTATCTTTCTATCGCTTATGGCAGCTAAAAAAGGCGATTATACAATTACACTGGATGATCTGGGACTCAGTAAAGAAAATGTTGCTTCTTCTAATTTTGGTAAATATGAATATGAAAGTGGAACATCTATGGCAACTCCGTTCGTTACAGGAGCGGTTGCGTTAGAGGCAGCAGAGAATCCAAAGAGCAGTGCGGTGGAGCGTATTTCGGCAGTATTATCCCAGGTGAAGCGTACGGATGCACTGGAAGGAAAAGTAGCAACCGGAGGAATGCTGGATTATGCACAGAAAGTCGCAAATGCGCCAAGAATCAGTACTGTGAAAGTAAATCAGAGTAACGGACAGATTACGATTAATGGAAGTGGGCTGGATGCAACAGATCTGAGCGTAAATGTAACCGAAAAAGGCAGCACGACTGCAAAAGCAGCAAAGATTGTAAAGAAAACAGAAAAACAGGTAGTTATTGATGGAAAAGCATGGCTGAATCGAGTGGCATCTATTGCGGTTACAGGGAATGGAAGGACGGCAACAAAGAAGAATATTTATCTGGTAGACGGAAAATCTTCTTACAAAAAAGTAAAAGGTCTGGAAGTAGAAAGTTCATCTAATATGGCAACAGATGGTCGAAATATTTACATGGCTGATTCTGATTCAGACAGTATTAATATATTAGACCAGTCTGATCCGGAAGAAGTGGATGAATACCCACTGACAGTTGTAAAGCCGACAAAATATTTCAAGAAAGAGGCAGACAGTCAGGGCAGATATGATTTTGCATTTGGAAATGATCTTGTCTATGCTGATGGAATGTTATACAACATTGGCGCATATTCAGAAGTACAGGGAAGTACAGATGATGATATAGATGAGGGTGATGACGACGATGATGACGATACTACGGAATCGGCATATTCTTCCGAATATAAATTATTTGCATTTAATACTTCAAACGGAAAGGTACAGTGTATTGGAGCACTTCCGTCAGCAGTGAAGAGAGCGGAAGACTGGACGCTTGCAGCTTATAATGGAAGAATTTACCTCATTGGCGGATATGATTACCAGCAGAAAGCATGCAGTAAGAAAGTTTACATCTACAATCCGGGTACAAAGAAATGGAATCAGGGTCCATCCCTTCCGGAAGGAAGAGCCGGTGGAAAAGCATTGCAGAGTGGTGGAAAACTGATTTATACACTCGGATATGGTGAAAAACAGGATGGTGTGGAATATGAAAAACAGACTTGTCCGGTTAATTTGATATTAAGTGGAAATAAGTGGACAGCATCCAAGAAGACCTTATCGACATATGGAGCTGTTACAAAAGTCGTAAATGGAAGTAAAGCATTTAAAAAGTATGATGTCAGTGTAAATATCTGTGCGGGAGGACTTGTATATGTGGGTAATCCTATGGTTGGATTAGGTGATACATTTACTTATAATGTAGCAAAAGATACTTATAATTCTACGAAATATAATCAGATAACAAATCTGGATGTTTATGATGAGGATTATGATTATGACTATGACGATGATGCAGATGAAGAATGCATAGATTACGATGCTATTGCTGTCGGCAGTACGCTCTACATCTTCGATGAGGACGGACAAGGCTACAAGGCAACCATTGGCAGTGGGCTTGTAAAAGTAACTGCAAAGGCATCCAAAGCCGGTAAGATTTCCGGAGCGAACAGAGGTATCCTTCCGGGAAATAAAGTAAGACTTACTGCAAAAGCAAATAAAGGTTATGCAGTGAAATCTTTCAAAGTGGCAGGTAAGAAAGTAAGCGGTACGTCTAAAACGATCCGCCTGACTGGAAATACAACTGCTTCTGCAAGCTTTGGCAAAGCAGTTTCCAAACTGACACTGAAAGACAAAGAGCTGACTTTAAAAGCCGGAAAGAAAGCAAAGATTCAGGTGAAAGTCACACCGAAGAGTGCGGTGAATAAGAAGTTATCTTACACATCCAGCAACAAGAGATATGCAACAGTATCTTCTAAAGGTGTAGTGCATGCGCTGAAAGCTGGAAAAGGTAAGACGGTGAAGATTACTGTTAAAGCAACAGATGGTTCTGGAAAGAAAGTTGTTTGCAAAGTGAAGATCCAGTAGGCGCCGGAGTACTCATTGAATTTCAATAATTTAAAATAAAAGAACAACTGCTCTGTGGAGTTTCCGTGGAGCAGTTGTTCTTTTTATATAATGAAGTTTCATTCGCAAAAAAACGCAGGATTAGCATCCTGCAGATGTGCTCAAGGGAGTTATAGTGATACCATCGGATTGCTGCGTGCAGAGCACTCTCGCAATCCTACCCGACATTCGCAAAACGCAGGATTAGCATCCTGCAGATGTGCTCGAGGGAGTTAATGTGATACCATCGGATTGCTGCGTGCAGAGCACTCTCGCAATCCTACCCGACATTCGCAAAACGCAGGATTAGCATCCTGCTGTATTGCTCATGACGGGGCGAGTCCCAAGATCTTTCGTCCACATTTGAGCAAGCTCATGTGTACTCAGATCTGGTACTCTGGTATCACATGATTCTCCACATGATCTCGCGTGGTTCGAGGTTGATGGTTTCGCGGGATCCGTTTCCGTCGTAGACATCGGTTGTTTGCGGGGAATCAGAGTTGTTCAGGATTGCGTATTTACCGCTTTCCGGATAAGCGTGGACTTCGCAGTTGATATTGTCTGCATTCCAGATGTAATAATTATCTTCCTTGTGGGAAGCGTAATATAAGGCGCGCAGAAGAAGTCTTGTGTTGTCCGGATCGTTAGCGAGTGCAGAGAAATATACACCGCGTCCGTCTCCGTATGCATTTGCGGCAATGTGGACTTCATCATTGGAATAATCAATGATCTCTGTACTGCCGGTAAGTGCGTACACGTCTGGTGTGCCTTCACCGAGCTGGTAAGCTCCCCAGTGCTCATCTGTAATAAAATGCGCAAGTCTCGGAACAATGTGGTATTTGGCAGTCGAAAGTGTGAAGCCAAGTTCACGGTCTACACCGAGTACATCGGCAAGCTGGAAGAAACGACCACCGTGTAAAACAGCCGATGGTTCTCCGATACCGATAAATCCGCCGCCGTCATAAACCCATTTTCGTATGATCGTAACGAGGTCTGCATCCAGCCATTCTCTTCCACCGGAAAAAGCAGTTCCAGCATCTCCGGCATTGATGATCACATCAACATCATCCGGCACACCGTCCCTGCGGATATCCGCAAAGCTTAAAAAGCATACATCGACAGGCGAACCGCTGAGTGCTTCTAGAATACCGAAATAAGGATTGGTTTTCTTGTAACTTCGTCCCGGAAGAACGGTGTACGCCTGCCAGGAACGAAGTGTACCCCAGGAATTAAGGACGGCAACTTTCAGTCCGCTGTATGGTTTGCGTCCCTTTACATTGTCGTAAATGGTACGGTATTCGTCGGTTATTTTCTCAATGTAGTTTACAAAAGTGGTTGAAGATGTGGCAGTTCCAGGATCACCGTCAAAAGTAAGGCGGTCCAGCGGGCTTCGCATCATGGCACGTCTTGCTGCGATCCAGTTTGCAGAAGCCGTGATACATGCATGATTCTCATCTTCAAATGTCTCTTCGGACAGATATGGAAGAAGCCGTCCCTCTGTGTCATGGATACCCGGAATATCAGAGAGCATCCGGAGCGTTGTTCCGTTATATACATTTCCGGAAATGCAGTCTACGCTGATATCCTGAAAATATGGGCCGTAAGGCTCTGTTCCGATCCAGCTCTCACCGAAGAACATGGAAGCCTGTTTGCCAGCTGCATGTACCATGTCCACCAGTTCTTTTGCACGGCGGGATACGAATCTCTGGATAAAATGAGTGTAATCCCGGTAAGCCTTGGTCGGCACACGGAAAGTAGAGTTGAAGTATCCGTTATCGACCAGATCTTCCGGCTTCAGGGCATATCCGTATTCCTGCTCGAAAGTTTCCAGCGCCTGTGTGGAAACCGTAGTGCCATAGCCGAACCAGTTCGTATACTGTTCGTTTGCTTCTTCGTTGAAAATCAAAATATAATGATAGAAGAAAGAAGTAAAACGCACAATATCTGTATGAGAATGTTTGCTGAGCCATTTCTTCAGACGTTCTTTGGAATAAGCTGCTGAGAGTGGCTGGCGCACATCGATCGGAATGTGATGCGGCTCATTTGTCAGATCATCTGAGAGAAGCTCGTACATCTGCGTCGGATCCCATATGATAAAGACGAAGAAAGATACCGTATATTCGTGAAATGGAATGGCATCTGTGATCGTCAGATTGTCATGTATGCGGTCGTATTCCCATTTGTGGGAAGGAACGGTCTTGCCGGCTGTGCGGTCGATGACTTCCCACCATCTCTTCGGATCGTGGATATAATCGGCAACGAATTGTTCGCGGTAAAATCCGTCCAGAAAATCAATTGTTAAAGTTGTATTTTTTGCCAGAAAATGTCTGGACATCAGAAGTACCTGCTGGCATTCATCCATATGCTCCATGGCAAAATCGTTGTCGCCTTTTACGGGTGTGTATGTTGTACAGATCTTAACATCCAGAGATTTGGAGTGTTCATCCGGTGTTTTGTTTCCATCAAGACGAAGCACATCAGCGCCCCACCGCTCGGTGAATGTTTTCGCATCTTCTGAAAAAATAGATTGGACTGGCAGAGTCACTCTGCCTCTGGTTCTTGACATAATATATCTCCCCTTATATTGCGTAATATGGTAATGTTATAGTTAAAACTCTCGGCTATGATATCTATAGATTGCTCCGTGCTACGCACTCTCACAATCTATCCCCACCATTCGCATATCGCAGGATTAAAATCCCGCTTTTATGCTCATGTCGGGGCGGGTTCCAAAGTCATACATCCACTTATGAGCAAGCTCATGTGGTCGTATGACTTTGGAACCCTGATATCATCAGTATACCACAGATTTCCCGGACGCAATAGTAGGGAAAACAAGTTGTGGGATTGCTTTTTTTTGCGCGTTTCGTTATGATAAGAAATAGTATCAGATTTTTTGATATTGATATGGAGGTACAGATTTATGAACAAACCAGTATTGGTCATTATGGCGGCAGGAATGGGTAGCCGTTATGGTGGATTGAAACAGATTGACCCGGTAGATGAAGAAGGACATATCATTATGGATTTTTCCATGTATGATGCAAAGAGAGCCGGATTTGAAAAGGTAATTTTTATTATTAAGAGAGAAAATGAAGAAAGTTTCCGGGCAGCAGTCGGTGACCGGATGTCAGAATACATGGAAGTTTCATATGCATTTCAAGAGCTTTCTAACATTCCGGAGGGATATGAAGTTCCGGAAGGAAGAGTGAAACCATGGGGAACTGCGCACGCAGTGTTAAGCTGCATCGATCAGATTGATGGACCATTTGCCGTCATCAACGCAGATGACTACTATGGCGTTGAAGCATTCCGCCTGATCTACGATTATCTATCCAGTCATCCGGACGATGAGAAATACCGCTATGCAATGGTCGGATACCATCTTGGAAATACTGTGACTGACAACGGACATGTAGCGCGTGGTGTATGCACGTTAAATGAGAGTGGCGAGCTGGAGGCGATCAACGAGAGAACCCGTATTGAGAAGAGAAATGGTGGCATCGCTTATACAGAAGATGACGGCGCAAACTGGACGGAAGTTCCGGCAGATACACTTGTTTCCATGAATATGTGGGGATTTACAGAGAGTATTCTGCGTGAGATTAAAGCAGGATTTCCGGCATTTTTGGATGAAGGATTAAAAGAAAATCCGATGAAATGTGAATATTTCCTGCCGGCAGTTGTCAGCAGACTGCTCGGAGAGGAGAAGGCAACGGCAGCAGTTCTGGAATCAAAGGATAAATGGTACGGTGTTACTTACAAAGAAGATAAACCGGTTGTTGTTGCGGCGATGAAACGTATGAAAGAGGAAGGGTTGTATCCTAAGAATTTATGGGAAAAATAAAAGGATATTAGCAGGAATGTGCAGATTTCTTGAAGAGTACAGGCGAAAAGTGCTATACTTTGCAGGAAATGAAATGAGCACAGGACGATTAGGAGGCAATAAAATGGCAAAGATATTAATAACAGGTGGCGCAGGATATATTGGAAGTCACACTGCACTGGAACTTCTGAAAGAAGGTTATGAGGTTGTTGTATACGATAATCTCTGCAATTCTTCTAGAGAATCACTGAAGAGAGTGGAAGAGCTGACTGGAAAAAGCATTACATTTTATGAAGGAGATGTAATGGATGCAGAAGCTTTGAAAGCAATGTTTGAAGCAGAGAAGATCGATGCGGTTATCCATTGCGCAGCATTAAAAGCAGTTGGAGAATCTGTGCAGAAGCCATTGGAATACTATCGTAATAATATAACAGGTACACTGACGCTAATGGAAGTTATGCAGCAGGTTGGCGTGAAGAATATAGTATTCAGTTCTTCCGCAACAGTATATGGCAATCCGGAGACAATGCCGATCACAGAGGACTGCCCAAAAGGACAGTGCACGAATCCGTATGGATGGACTAAATCCATGATGGAGCAGATCATGACAGATGTGCAGAAAGCCAATCCGAAGATGAATGTAATCCTGCTTCGTTATTTCAATCCGGTTGGCGCGCATGAGAGCGGAAGAATCGGAGAAGATCCGAAAGGTATCCCGAACAATTTGATGCCGTATATTTCACAGGTTGCAGTCGGTAAACTTGAAAAACTGGGTGTATTCGGAGACGATTACGACACACCGGACGGAACCGGTGTCCGCGATTACATCCATGTTGTAGACCTTGCAATCGGACATGTAAAAGCGATCAACTACATTTTTACAAATCCGGGATTGGAAGTGATCAACCTCGGAACTGGCGTCGGATATTCTGTTCTTGATATGGTAAAAGCATTTTCAAAGGCATGCGGCAAAGAGATTCCGTATGAGATCAAGCCTCGCAGAGCCGGAGATATTGCTATGTGCTATGCGGATCCGGAGAAGGCATGGAAAGTGCTTGGCTGGAAAGCGGAGAGAGGTCTGGATGAGATGTGTGCAGATTCCTGGAGATGGCAGTCTGCAAATCCGAAAGGATATGAAGCATAGATTTATAACAAAAAAATAAATACGAGATGAGAATGCGAAGGATGAAAAAGCCTTCGCATTTTTTGATCTTTTTGTTGCTTTTCATTTTCTGGCAGGAGTGGTATAATGTTACCATATGTTGAAAAGTCTGAATTCACAAATTAGGGGATAGTCATGGAAGAAAAGAAGAAAGACAGACAGAAGATTCGATTGAAAGGACAGCTCAAATTCTATATGCAGTGGCCGGCGATCATGGCGGTCGTACTGGTAGCACTTAACATATGGATTTATGCCATCAATAAGGGCGCAGGTCTTTTAATGGGTGTATTTGTGCTGATCTATATTATACTTTCGGCGGTTATGTATTTGTACACGAACTCGCTGATGGTAAAGGATCTGATCGAATTTGCTGCGCAATATGGCATTATACAGAATACGCTGCTGAAGGAACTGGCAGTTCCGTATGCGATTCTGCTTGAAGACGGGAAGATCATATGGCTGAACAGTCAGTTTGAAGAGCTGATAGGCGACCGTGCAAAAGGTGACACATATATCAGCAAGATCATGCCGGAACTGAACCGATCTATTTACCCACGTCAGGAGAATGATGTGGTACATATGGATGTATTTTTTGAGGAACGGGAGTATCAGGCAGAACTCAGGAGAGTTTCTGCAAGAGGATTCAGCGAGAGGGAACAGGTTCTGGAACTGCCGGAGGAAAAAGAATATTTTATCGCTGTTTATTTACAGGATGTGACGAATCTGAATAAGGCGCTCCGTGCAAATGAAGAACAGAGGCTTGTAGCGGGACTTATTTATATTGATAATTATGATGAAGTGATCAACAGTGTAGAAGAAGTCCGACAATCACTTCTGATGGCGCTTGTGGATCGTAAGATCAATCAGTATATTGCCAAAGTAGATGGAATTGTGAAGAAGATGGAGAATGATAAATACTTTATCGTTGTCCAGAAACAATATTTCAAACAGCTGGAAGACGACCGTTTTTCGATTCTGGAAGATGTGAAGTCTGTGAATATAGGAAATGGAATACCGGCGACATTAAGTATCGGACTGGGACTTAGCAGTGAAGCATATTCGCAGAGTTATAACTATGCCCGTGTAGCTATTGACCTAGCACTTGCAAGAGGCGGCGATCAGGCGGTTATTAAAGACTGCAATGGAATTACATATTACGGCGGCAAGCGGGATCAGACTTCCCGTAATACACGTGTAAAAGCCCGCGTGAAAGCAGAAGCGCTGCGTGAGTTCATTACCGTCAAGGATAAGATCTTTGTTATGGGACATCAGCTTACGGACGTGGATTCTTTTGGTGCGGCGATCGGTATTTACCGTGCGGCAAACGCACTGGAGAAACGAGCATATATCGTTATCAACGAAGTGTCTGCCTCTCTGAAACCACTGTATACTGCTTATGAGAACAATCCGGATTATCCGGAGCGCCTGTTCCTAAATTCAGCAGAAGCGCTGGAACTCGCAGATGAAAGTTCGATGGTAGTTGTTGTGGATACGAACCGCCCGGGTATGACAGAATGTGAAGAACTGCTTCATGTTGCGAAGACGATCGTTGTGCTTGACCACCACAGACAGAGCAGTGATAATATTGACAATGCGCTGCTGTCTTACATTGAACCGTATGCGTCTTCGGCGTGCGAGATGGTTTCGGAAGTTCTGCAGTATATTGTGGATGATATTAAGATTCCGAATCTGGAGGCAAGCAGTCTCTATGCCGGTATTATGATCGACACGAATAATTTTATGAATAAGACAGGTGTGCGTACATTTGAAGCAGCCGCATTTCTGAGAAGAAGCGGTGCGGATATTACACTGGTGCGTAAGATGTTCCGTGACGATATGGAATCTTACCGTGCAAAAGCGCAGATCATCAGCAGTGCGGAAGTATACCATAACAAATATGCGATCGCCAGAGGAGAGAATCTGACGATTGAGAGCCCGACGATTATCGGTGCACAGGCAGCAAATGAATTATTGGATATTAACGAAGTAAAAGCTTCTTTTGTACTGACTACTTACAATGGAAGAATCTATGTAAGTGCCAGATCAATTGATGAAGTTAATGTACAGATCATTATGGAGCGTCTCGGTGGTGGCGGTCATATGAACGCATCCGGGGCACAGTTTGACCACACAGACATGGATGAGGCTGTTGCAGATTTGAAACAGGTCATCGATGACGTGATAGAAGGAGGAGAAATCGAATAATGAAAGTAATTTTAAAAGAAGATGTAAAATCCCTTGGGAAAAAAGGTGAGATTGTAAATGTAAGTGACGGATATGCAAGAAACTTCATCCTGAAGACAGGAAAAGGTATCGAAGCAAATACGAAGAACCTAAACGATCTGAAACTCAAGAAAGCAAATGATGACAAAGTAGCACAGGAGCATTACGAGGCTGCTGTAGAACTTGGCAAGAAGATCGAAGCAGGTAAGATTGAGGTTTCCATTAAGACAGGAGAAGGCGGAAAAGCCTTTGGCTCTGTATCTTCCAAAGAGATCGCAACAGAAGTAAAAGCACAGATGGAACTGGAAGTAGATAAGAAGAAAGTACAGTTGAAAGATGCGATCAAAGCACTTGGAACATACGAAGTGCCGATCAAATTACATCCGAAAGTAACAGCCAAATTAAAGGTTGTCGTGAAAGAGGAAGCGTAGGAGGAAAACGATGGAAGAGACACTCATCAAACGGGTGATGCCTCACAGCGTGGAAGCAGAGCAGTCAGTAGTTGGTGCGATGCTGATGGACAAGGATGCCATTCTTGCAGCTTCGGAGATTGTTTGCGGTGACGATTTTTACCAGAATGCGTACGGTGTAATCTTTGATTCTATGGTAGAGCTTTTTAATGAAGGCAAGCCGGTGGATCTGATCACTTTGCAGGAACGTCTGAAAGAGAAGGAAGTGCCGCCGGAGATCTCCAGTCTGGAATTTGTGCGTGATCTGGTTGCGGCAGTGCCGACATCGGCAAATGTGCGTTACTATGCGCAGATCGTGTCGGATAAAGCAGTCATGCGTAAGCTGATCAAGATGAATGACGAGTTGTCGAATATTTGCTATGCGGGAAATGAACCACTGGAATCTGTGTTGGAGAAGACAGAAAAATCTGTATTTCAGCTACTTCAGAACCGGAATGCCGGAGAGTATGTGCCAATCAGACAGGTTGTTATGAATGCACTGGAGAAAGTTGAAAAAGCATCGAAGAGCAAGGGAACTGTTACGGGAATTCCGACCGGATTTATTGATCTGGATTATAAACTGTCCGGATTGCAGCCATCGGATCTCGTTCTGGTTGCGGCAAGACCTTCCATGGGTAAGACGGCGTTTGTTTTGAATATTGCACAGTACGTTGCATTTAAGAAAGATAAATGCACCGCTATTTTCAGCCTTGAGATGTCGAAGGAACAGCTGGTAAACCGACTGTTCTCGTTGGAATCACAGGTAGATGCGCAGGCACTCAGAACCGGTAATATGAAGGATTCTGACTGGGAGAAACTGATTGAAGCAGCAGGAATTATCGGGCAGTCGAATCTGATCATTGATGATACACCGAGTATTTCGATTTCAGAACTGCGGTCCAAATGCAGAAAATACAAGATGGAACACGGACTGGATTTAATCATCATTGACTACTTGCAGTTGATGAGCGGAAGTGTCGGAGGACGTTCCGAATCGAGACAGCAGGAGATTTCGGATATTTCCAGATCTTTAAAAGCGCTCGCCAGAGAGCTGAATGTGCCGGTGATCGCGCTGTCACAGCTTAGCCGTGCAGTAGAACAGCGACCGGATAAGCGTCCAATGCTTTCGGATCTGCGTGAATCCGGAGCAATCGAACAGGATGCGGACGTTGTTATGTTTATTTACCGTGATGAATATTACAACAAAGATTCTGAATATAAGAAGCAGGCAGAGATTATTATTGCAAAACAAAGAAACGGCCCGGTAGGGACCGTTCATCTGGCTTGGCTCGGCGAATACACGAAGTTCGCAAATCTAAGCAGGCAAGAAAATACGCCTTAGTTTACTGACTGGACCGTGGTCTGCGGCAGCTCTCCGGAAGGATTGCTGTTGCCGGATTAGCTGGTCCAGTTTTTTAAACTGCTGTTCTTCCTGACGCTCCTTTGCATCCAGTAGGAATGACATTTCCTTACTGAACATGGAGAGCAGTACTTCGTTGTTATTTTCCAGCATCCGCTTCATATGTAACTGTTCTTTTGTGCGGCGGATATCCGGGATCAATGCTTTGAGTTCGGAAAAAGGTACTCCCTGTTCGTATAATTCTTTTACACAGTTATACAGTCTGGCATCGTCCTTTGTTTCACGTCTGAGTTGTTCCAGTGCCTTGCTCATTGTAAAACCCCCTTATTATAATAATAGAACTTCTGACGGGACAAGTATAGCATGTGCAATGTGCGAAATACGTCAAACGGTGAAAGGTGAATAAATAAAAACGAAGTTTCTTAATTACATGAAAAGAGCACTGCTCCCGGAAAATCCGGAAACAATGCTCTTTGTTACGTTCATATGAATAACGATTAGCCCTGAGAGATAGCTCCTGTAGGACACTGAGCTGCACAAGCTCCACAGTCAACACAAGAATCAGCATTGATCTCGTAATGATCTGCTCCCTGAGAAATAGCTCCTACTGGACATTCTGCTTCGCATGCTCCACAGCTAACACATTCATCACCAATTACGTGTGCCATAGGTATGTACCTCCTTTTTATGATTGACAATTTACGTCTCTCACTATAATAATACAAATGAAAAAAATATACAAGAGGACAAAAGAAAAATCAATTCAAAAGAAAATTTAAGAAATTTTTCAACAAATTTTCAAAATTATGGTGTATAGTGTTTGTTGTTAAGATTACATCTGCATTTAATAATATGAAAAAAATGTGACAGATCAGAAGAGGGAGAGAAGAAATCATGAAAAATTTCAAAAAGATCGTTGCGTTATTGATAAGCATAACACTTCTGGCAGCAGGATGCGGTTCGCAGAAGAGTTCTTCTGAAGAGGAGAAAGAAACGACGAAGAAAGCAGAGAATAAAAAAATTACTAAAGAAGAATCTGCGCAGGCGAAGCTGGATGTGGTTAATCCGGCTGCTTACAATAATGCAGAAGGATTAAAACTGGAAAAAGGAACTTATATTTCTATTATAGGTAAGGCGAGTACCGGTGAGTACTGGAGCGAAGTAAAGAAAGGTGTAGAGAAAGCCACTGATGATATCAATGAGAATCTGGGCTATACAGGCAAAGATAAAGTGAAAATAACTTTCAATGCACCGGCGGATGCGGACGATGTAGACCAGCAGGTGAATCTTCTGGACGAAGAACTGGCGAGAGAGCCGGCGGCACTTGCAATTTCCATAGCCGATGAGCAGTCCTGCAAAGTACAGTTTGATATGGCGGCAGACAATGAGATTCCGATTGTGGCATATGACTGCGGAAGTGATTATCAGGGACTGATGGCAACGGTATCGACAGATAACACCAAGTCGGCAAAAGAAGCAGCAGATAAACTGGCAGAGGCGATGAGCAGCAAAGGCAAAGTTCTTATCCTTGCACATGATTCAAAATCCATGGCGGCAAAAGAGAGAGTTGCAGGATTCAAGGCAGAATTAAAAAAGAAATATCCGAAGATGTCAGTTGCAAGCGTTTATTATATGGATAACATTGAAAAATTACAGAAAAATGTTGCTGCTGAGATCAACACTGGTACTTATGCAAGAAGTACGGACGGAGACGCAAGACTGCGTACCGGTGATGAGAAAATCAATCCGACTGATATCACAGAAGATGATATCATTGATTATTATTTGCAGAAACATCCAGATGTGTGCGGATGCTTTGCAACGAACGCGACTGCTGTAAAGACCATTGTTTCCGGCATGGACAGAACAAAAAAAGACAATGTTATGGTAGTTGGCTATGATGCGGACAAAGAAGAAATCGATATGCTCAAAAAAGGAAAAGTTGATGGCCTGGTTGTACAGAATCCATACGCAATGGGATATGCATCTGTGATCGCAGCGGCGAGATCAGCCCTTTCCATGGGAAATGAATCTGTCGTGGATACCGGATATACATGGATCACGAAGAGTAATCTGAATGATAATGAAGTTAAGAAAATGCTATATAATGAATAAAGAAAATGAATTGTGAGAGTACACAATGAAAAGTGATCGGCAGACATCATAAGATAAGAAACGCAAGGGAGGAAAAGAAAATGAACGGAGAACAGGCATATGAGATTTTACACAAATATATGAAAGGAGAGCGTTACCTTCAACATTCTTATGCAGTGGAAGCGATTATGAGAGGGCTTGCGAAGAAACTGGCTCCGGATGATGTGGAATACTGGGGAATCGCGGGACTTCTGCATGACCTGGATGAGGAACAGTGCGACTGGCAGAATGACCTGAGCGTACACGGACCGACTTCTGTGGAAATCCTGAAAAAAGAAGGTGTGGAAGATCAGGTGCTGTTTGATGCGATCTGTGCACACAATCCGAAAAGCGGAGTGAAGGCAAAGACAAATATCCAGTATGCACTTCTGGCAGCAGATCCGATGAGCGGATTTGTAAAGGCTGTAGCACAGATTTATCCGGATAAAAAAGTCGCAAGTGTAAAACATAAATCCGTGATGAAACGATTTAATGAATTGCGTTTTGCAGCAGGCGCTAACAGAGATTATATGGAAGCAATCGAATTTACAGGTCTGAGCCTGGACAATCTGATCGATGTGGCGCTGGAAGAAATGTGTGCGATTGCAGATGAACTGGGACTTTAAAACGTGACGCTTTACAGTGAAAAAGCAAGAGAAAGGTTCCGCTAAAAAAACAGGAAAAACTAGTGAAAACCCTTGACAACAGCGAGGATTCGTACTAAGATAAACAGGCGTGCATGAAAATGCATTGTGTTTTTGTGCGCCAAAGATTCATGAAAATGAAGCAGCTTATTAAAATCATAGGAGGTGAAAGAGAATGCCAACATTTAACCAGTTAGTAAAGAAGGGACGTCAGACATCTGTAAAGAAGTCTACAGCTCCAGCGCTTCAGAAAGGGTATAACTCTTTAAGAAAGAGAAGTACAGACGCATCTTCCCCACAGAAGAGAGGTGTATGTACAGCTGTTAAGACAGCAACACCGAAGAAGCCTAACTCAGCACTTAGAAAAATCGCCAGAGTTCGTCTTTCAAACGGTATTGAAGTAACAAGCTACATCCCAGGTGAAGGACACAACCTTCAGGAGCATAGCGTTGTTCTGATTCGTGGAGGAAGAGTAAAAGACCTTCCAGGTACACGTTATCACATCGTCAGAGGTACACTTGATACAGCAGGTGTAGCTAAGAGAAGACAGGCACGTTCTAAATACGGTGCTAAGAGACCAAAAGACGCTAAGAAATAAATCAAATAATTAGCGAATCTAGAAACTGTAGTCACAAACAGAACTATGATTAAGTAAGCTGCAAGGTATATAGATATGTATGCCCAGCGCTACACATGATCATTAGAAAGACACATGTGAGTACCGATGAATTAAATTATATGTTTAAGGAGGGAAGGACCGTGCCACGTAAAGGACATACTCAGAAAAGAGACGTATTAGCGGATCCGTTATACAACAATAAAGTGGTTACAAAGCTGATCAACAACATCATGCTTGATGGTAAGAAAGGCGTAGCTCAGAAGATTGTATATGGAGCATTTGAAAGAATTGCGGAAAAAGCCGATAAGCCAGCTATCGAAGTATTCGAAGAGGCTATGAACAACATCATGCCAGTACTTGAGGTAAAGGCAAGACGTATCGGTGGAGCAACATACCAGGTACCGATCGAGGTCAGAGCTGACAGAAGACAGGCTTTAGCACTTCGTTGGATCACATTGTATTCTCGTAAAAGAGGAGAAAAGACAATGGAAGAGAGACTGGCAAACGAACTTCTGGATGCAGCAAACAATACAGGCGCATCTGTAAAGAAGAAAGAAGATATGCACAAGATGGCAGAAGCAAACAAAGCATTTGCTCATTATCGTTTCTAATTATTTAGGAGGCTACAATGGCTGGAAGAGAATACCCATTAGAGAGAACCAGAAATATCGGTATCATGGCTCATATTGATGCAGGAAAGACTACACTTACAGAGCGTATTCTTTACTATACCGGTGTAAACTATAAAATTGGTGATACTCATGAAGGAACTGCTACCATGGACTGGATGGAACAGGAGCAGGAAAGAGGTATCACAATCACTTCAGCAGCTACAACTTGTCACTGGACATTGGAAGAGAATTGCAAACCGAAACCGGGCGCTTTAGAGCACCGTATCAATATCATTGATACACCGGGACACGTTGACTTTACAGTTGAGGTTGAGCGTTCACTTCGTGTACTTGACGGAGCTGTAGGTGTGTTCTGCGCAAAGGGTGGTGTTGAGCCACAGTCAGAGAACGTTTGGCGTCAGGCTGACACATATAACGTACCACGTATGGCATTCATCAATAAGATGGATATCCTTGGTGCAGATTTTTACAATGCCGTAGAGCAGATTAAGACAAGACTTGGCAAGAATGCTATCTGTCTGCAGCTGCCAATCGGTAAAGAAGATGATTTCAAGGGAATCATCGACCTGATGGAAATGAAAGCTTACATCTACAATGATGAAAAAGGTGATGACATTTCTATCGTAGATATTCCGGAAGATATGAAAGATGATGCAGAACTTTATCGTACAGAATTAGTAGAGAAGATCTGTGATCTGGATGATGATCTTATGATGGAATATCTGGAAGGAAACGAACCTTCTATCGAAGATATGAAGAAAGTTTTAAGAAAAGCTACATGTGAGTGTACAGCTGTTCCGGTATGCTGCGGATCTGCTTACAGAAACAAAGGTGTACAGAAACTGTTGGATGCTATTCTTGAATACATGCCGGCTCCGACAGACATTCCTCCAATCGAGGGTGTTGACGAAGACGGAAATGATGTTGTAAGACATTCTTCAGATGAAGAACCGTTCTCAGCACTTGCATTTAAGATTATGACAGATCCATTCGTTGGTAAACTGGCATACTTCAGAGTTTACTCTGGTACAATGAACGCAGGTTCCTATGTACTGAATGCAACAAAGAACAAAAAAGAGCGTGTGGGACGTATCCTGCAGATGCATGCTAATAAGAGAGAAGAACTTTCAAAAGTATATTCTGGAGATATTGCTGCAGCAATCGGATTTAAGTTCACTTCAACAGGTGATACAATCTGTGACGAGCAGCATCCGGTAATTCTGGAGTCCATGGAATTCCCAGAGCCGGTTATCGAGCTCGCTATCGAGCCTAAGACAAAAGCTTCTCAGGGTAAACTTGGTGAGTCTTTAGCAAAACTTGCTGAAGAAGACCCGACATTCCGTGCTCATACAGATCAGGAAACTGGTCAGACAATCATCGCCGGAATGGGTGAGCTTCACCTGGAAATCATCGTAGACAGACTTCTGCGTGAGTTTAAGGTAGAGGCTAATGTAGGTGCTCCACAGGTTGCTTACAAAGAAGCATTTACAAAAGCAGTTGACGTTGACAGCAAATATGCTAAACAGTCAGGTGGACGTGGACAGTACGGACACTGTAAAGTTAAATTTGAGCCAATGGATGTTAACGGTGAGGAGACATTCAAATTCGAATCTTCTGTAGTCGGAGGAGCTATTCCGAAAGAATACATTCCGAAGATTGGTGAAGGTATCGAAGAGGCTATGCAGTCTGGTATCCTTGGAGGATTCCCGGTTGTTGGTCTTAAGGCTAACGTATATGATGGTTCTTACCATGAAGTCGATTCAAGTGAAATGGCATTCCACATTGCCGGATCATTAGCATTCAAGGATGCTATGAAGAAGGCAGCTCCGGTACTTCTTGAGCCTATTATGAAGGTTGAAGTTACTATGCCGGAAGAGTACATGGGTGACGTTATTGGTGACATTAACTCACGTCGTGGACGTATCGAAGGAATGGATGATCTTGGCGGCGGTAAGATCGTTCGTGGATATGTTCCGTTGTCCGAGATGTTCGGATATTCTACAGATCTTCGTTCCAGAACACAGGGACGTGGTAACTACTCAATGTTCTTCGAGAAATATGAACCAGTTCCGAAGTCTGTACAGGAAAAAGTATTATCCAGCAAAAACGACTAATAATCGTTAAAAAGCTTGAAAAAAGCTTGAAAAGTGCTTGAAAAACCTACTGATATGAAATATAATCAGAGATAGCCGAGCAAACGTAAATTATAAATTTGCCTTTTATGGCACTATAATAAGGAGGATTATTCAAAATGGCTAAAGCTAAATTTGAAAGAACAAAACCGCATTGTAATATCGGTACTATCGGTCACGTTGACCACGGTAAAACAACTCTTACAGCTGCTATCACAAAGACACTTGCAGCAAGAGTACCAGGAAACACAGCAGAGAACTTTGAAGATATCGATAAAGCTCCAGAAGAGAGAGAACGTGGTATCACAATTTCTACAGCTCACGTTGAGTACCAGACAGAGAAACGTCACTATGCACACGTTGACTGCCCAGGACATGCTGACTACGTAAAGAACATGATTACAGGAGCTGCTCAGATGGATGGAGCTATCCTTGTTGTAGCTGCTACTGATGGTGTTATGGCTCAGACAAGAGAACACATCCTGCTTTCTCGTCAGGTAGGTGTTCCTTACATCGTTGTATTCATGAACAAATGTGATATGGTAGATGACGAAGAACTTCTTGAATTAGTAGAGATGGAAATTCGTGAACTGTTAGACGAGTATGAGTTCCCAGGAGATGACACACCGATCATCCAGGGATCAGCTCTTAAAGCTCTTGAAGATCCTTCAGGAGAGTGGGGAGACAAGATCATGGAACTTATGGATGCTGTTGACAACTACATTCCAGACCCACAGCGTGCAACAGACCAGCCATTCCTGATGCCTGTAGAGGATGTATTCTCTATCACAGGACGTGGAACAGTTGCTACTGGTAGAGTAGAGCGTGGTGTTCTTCATGTATCTGACGAGGTTGAAATCGTTGGTATTCACGAAGAAACAAAGAAAACTGTTGTAACAGGTGTTGAGATGTTCCGTAAGCTTCTTGATGAGGCTCAGGCTGGAGATAACATCGGAGCTCTGCTTCGTGGTATCCAGAGAACTGAAATCGAAAGAGGACAGGTTCTTGTTAAACCAGGTTCAGTAACATGCCACCACAAATTCACAGCTCAGGTTTACGTTCTGACAAAAGATGAAGGTGGACGTCATACTCCATTCTTCAACAACTATCGTCCACAGTTCTACTTCAGAACAACAGACGTTACAGGTGTTTGCGAACTTCCAGAAGGTGTTGAAATGTGCATGCCTGGTGACAACGTAGAAATGACAATCGAACTGATTCACCCAGTTGCTATGGAGCAGGGACTTCGTTTCGCTATCCGTGAAGGTGGACGTACTGTAGGATCAGGACGTGTTGCTACAATCATCGAGTAATATACGCGAAAGCAATGAATAAAGCGCCAATCAAGGCGATAAAAAAAGAGACTGCAAGCTTGCTTGCAAGTCTCTTTTTTTATCGCTTTGGAAGTGGGCATTTTACGAATGCCCGCGAACGAACGACGAAGTCGTGAGATTGGCGCATATACAATAGATTTGTTATCGCAAGATAACGTTGTGTCCAAACGTAAGAAACCCGTAGAACTTCGGTTCTACGGGTTTTTCTGTTGCTCGAAAATATGTAAAAGAGTAGTAAAAAATAACGAACAGTATAGAAAAACGGTTGCCGGGAGAGTATCCTGACAACCGTTTGTGATAACAGAATGATAACAAAATATATAATTTTCGTAAATATGATAACAGATAAAGTGGATTTATCCACAAATCAGAGATGTGACTGTGGATTAAGTCAGATCATATGTCTTGATGGAATTATCTTCAGTGCCCTTCTTAACGATGGTATGACAACCTATCGTAGTTCCCATAGCACGCAGTTTCCATTCGCCCTGGGTAGCGTTCAGCTTATTAAGTTCTTCCTGTTTTTTATCTTTATCTTCAATAGCTAATATTTCAGCTTTTTCCTTTTCATAGACATTTTTAAATTGACACCATTTCCTGAAAAAGTCCTGTCTTGGATTTCAAGGTGGAAATAAGCATGATACGGAACTGAATCAGTGGATAAATC
The DNA here is from genome assembly GCF_003473885.1 of Dorea sp. AM13-35. Lineage (NCBI taxonomy): Bacteria > Bacillati > Bacillota > Clostridia > Lachnospirales > Lachnospiraceae > Dorea > Dorea sp. AM13-35. The sequence goes on along the minus strand of NZ_QUCZ01000003.1, from coordinate 146,368 downwards.
ATGAAAAAGAAGTCCTGGCAGAGATTGCAAAGCATCATGGAATTGAATGGAAACAGAAAGGTACTCATGAGGAACATCTGGACGTTTATAATTTTAAGAAAAAAGAGCGTAAAAAGGAAGTGCAGGCACTGGAACAGGAGAAAGAATATCTTACTGCTGAGAATGAAGGACTGACTGCACAGATTGCGGAAACAAGAGCTGATATCCAGCTTTTAAAAGATGGCAAGGAGCAGGCAGTTAAAGATAAAGAGGAAGCTGAGAAGCGTGCGGAAAAAGCCGAGAAAGATCTGTATAGCCTGGAAGAACGCAGAGAACGGTTACAGCCGGTAATGGATAATGTCAGCAAAGAAATAAAGGAATATGGAACAGTGAAAACTCTACTTCCAGAAGCTGGTGCATTGGAACGTGCAACAACCTACCGGGATAAGAAAATAAAACCACTGTTTACTCAGGTGAAAAATAAAATTGCTGCGATGGCTGCACAGGTTAAAGAACTTGCCGAAGAAGTAGAAAAATGGAAACACAAATATCAGAAAACAAAGCAAGCATATAACCGAATACAAAGAGAGCTAGATACAGTGCGTGAAGAAGAAGAGCAGTTATTTGATGAAAAACAACAATTGCAGGATGTTTCTGATAGATATGACCGGGTAGTGCGTGTTCTTGGAGAAAATGCTGTAGATGATGCGGTACAACAGGATATACAGGAGCAGAAGGTATTAGAAGAAAAGCGACAAATGGAGCAAATGCCAACAGGAAGTATTCACGAAAGACTTGCCTGGGGAGCCAGAAAGAGCGAGATGGAGAATCAGCAGCGTAAGAAAAATAAAATAAAAAACAGAGGAATGGAGAGATAAGATGATGAAAAAGCACATTTATGATGAAAGCAATGGATTAAGTTACACACTGCATGGAGACTATTACCTGCCAGATCTGGCAGTGAATGAGGGAGAACCGACATATGGTAAATACGGAATGTTGCGGAAACAGTTCCTGAAAGAGCATAGACCGGCACGATACCAGTATTTATTGATGACTGGGGAGCTGACGGCACATCTGAACCGAGTCGATCAGGAGACCAGAGAGCAGGTGGAAACCTTGGTAAAGCAGATTGAGGAAAAACAAGGTGTGACGGAACAACTGAAAATGCAGGATCTGATGAAATGGGTTGGATTGATAAATAATATAAAGGCATGTGCGGAGAAAATTGTGTTGAAAGAGAGCGTGTATATGTGAGCAGAAAGGGCAGTCGGAAGGCTGCTCTTTGGCAATCTAAGAATAGAGTTATGGGATAGAATATGATAAAATGTAAGAGATAAATCGGAATTTTTTGAATAAAATTTTGAAAATTATCGAGGGAGTTACTATGAAAAAATGTAGGTATTGTGGTAAAGAATTAGATAATAATTTGGAATTTTGCAGCAATGAATGTGAAAACAGCTATAGAAAGATAATTGAAAACGATAGACATAAAATTAAGTATTTTATTTTTGGTATTATTTTAGGGTTTTTAGTTATGTTTTATGGCATTGTGACAAGTCGCAATTGCATGATTGGAAGTGGAATTATAGTAATGGGTATCACTGTTGTTTTACTTCCATTTACTACTCCAGAAACAATTGCTTTATTTGGAAATAAAAAGTCGAGATTTATAGGAAGAATATTAGGAATGATACTTATAGCGGTTGGAATATGGGTAAGGTTTATTTGATGACAACTTCAGTCTTTAGAGCAAATTAATCAGAAGTTGAGAGGAGGTCTCTGTGATGTTTATATTTTTATCCGTGTGTTCACTTTTAGTACCGTTATCTATGATTATATTGGGGTATACGTGGAAAGATAGGCCTCCTAAAAATCGGCAGGGGCTTTCAGGATATCGAACTACTATGTCAAGGATGAATGATGAAACATGGAAATATGCACACAGATGTTGGGGCAGGATAAACTTTGTTTTAGGAATCATCATGGTGATACTATCGATTTTTATTTTGATCTTAACGAAAAATGATACAAACTTTGAAATGATTTCTGTTTATTTGGTGTTTTCACAACTAGGAATTATGGTGCTTACAATTATTCCGACAGAATTTATGTTGCATAAGCATTTTACAAAGCAAGGAATGAAAAAATAGCTAACTTCCGATTGGTGGAAATGAAAATTGGAAGATGTGGAGAAAAATTATAAAATATAATATATATTTTACAAGAGGTGGCTATATGGAGAAAAAATTTAGAAAAGTAGTGGTCATATTCATAGATATCCTAGGTTCACAGAGCAGAGTAAATTTTGATGAATGGTATAATGTTATGAGCGTTTTTAGCCGGATGGTAGAGCGAGAAAAAAAACTGGATAATAATCATTCATGGACTGTTTATAAAAGGGAGACACATATTTTTTCAGATTGTGCCTACATTATTTATGACTATAAAGATGATATTGAAGATAGTCGAAAAGATATGTATGAATTAATGGGAATAGCATGCTATAACACCGAAAAAGTGTTATATGAATTTTTAAAGAATGGATTTATTGCTCGTGGTGCCATTACGTATGGCGATTTATTTTATGATAATGAAAAGAATATTTGGTTTGGTCCAGCAATGAATCGTGCTTATTATCTAGAATCAAAACAAGCGATATTTCCTAGAATTATTATAGATCCTGAATACGCAGATAATTTATTTGAATTTAATGAAAACAAATATCGCAGTAATCCTGAACGAAAAATGTTTAATGGTAAAATTTTGTGCCGCGATATGGATGATTTCATATATTTAAATTATTTAAACAGTGGAAAATTAGGTATGGATCAAATGGAATATATGAATGTTATAGAAACGGCTCTTCAATTATGTGATACAGAAAGAAACAAAACAAGAGAAACAGAAGAAATGCAGAAATCTATAAAAAACAAATATGATTGGCTAGAAAAGTATTTGCTAACCCCTAATGATAGGTTATAAGCTGCAAGATAATTCCAGTTTGTATAATTGAAAAAATGAAAAACGCATAGACAACTGTGTCTATTAGTGAAAATACGACATTTCTCGCTTTGTGTCGTATTATTTGCAGATAACAGCTTCTATATTTGATGATGAAAGGAGGAGTTGAGGTGGACCAAGTAAAAATCGGGAATTTTTTAAAAAAACTTCGCAAAGAAAAAGGCATTACACAGGAGCAGTTGGCAGAAATATTAAATGTCTCTGGAAGGACCGTATCCAGATGGGAAACCGGTGTTTCCCAAACAAAAAGATATTAAGAAACAGCCCATGTTTACCTGCTTGCAAACAAAAGAATATTGCTACTAGACTAAGAGATACTACATAAGTGTGTTGGTATCTCTTTTTTGTTGCCGTGAAACAGCAGACTATTTCATTTCTGCTTGATTACCTTAAAACTTATTAGTCTATGGTTTGTCAAGGGCTTGTTGCGTGAGAAATGCTGAATATCACCCTTTACAAAACATAGGCTGATAAGTAACTTTTCAAAAGCAGAAAAGAAATGGCAATGCTTATAACAATATGATATAATGCAGATGAAGACAAAAAAGGAATTTTCTATTGTTTTTTGAGGTGTTATTTATTATAATAGATAATGTTAATATAGAATAAAAACTGCCAACGGGTAGTGAATGCGTAAAGCATTTGTTTGTACATCGTTAGGTCTTTGAAGATGTGAATTCAAATGCTTTTTCTTTTATAACATTAAAAGGAGAAGAACCATGTTTAGAGAAATGAGAAGATTTAAGCAGTTATTGCCACAAGAAACCGCTATAGAAATTTTGAACAGAAATACAAGCGGAACTTTAGCGTTAATCGGAGATAATGATTATCCATACGCCGTTCCTATAAGCTATGTTTATATAGATGGAAAACTGTATTTCCATTCTGCTAAAAGCGGACACAAAATTGATGCAATTATTAAACATGAAAAAGCATCTTTTTGCGTAATTGATCAAGATCATATTGTGCCGGAGAAATATACTACATATTTCAGAAGCGTCATTGCGTTCGGTAAAGTACATCTTGTAGAAGATATGAATGAAATGCGTCGTATTGCAACCTTGCTTTTTATGAAATATTCAGCAGATTACAAAGATGGAATTCCTAAAGAAATTGATTCTTCTATCAGAAACATGGCAATCATTGAAATGACAATTGAACACCTGACTGGTAAAGAAGCAATTGAACTGGTTAAAATGAAAAAAGTTGATAAAGAATAAGCACTGCCACCGGGTAGTAGATGCGTAAAGCATTCGACTGTACATCGTTAGGTCTTTGAAGATGTATATTCGGATGCTTATTTTTTTGGAGGTTATTATGAAAGAGTTTAAGGACTATTTTTCAAAAAGTGAAATTGTTTTGTGGAGTTCTTCTGTAATGGTTATTATAATTTCATTCTGTGTTTTTGACAGAATAAATTATATGACTTTGTGTGCATCGCTAATAGGAGTAACATCTTTGATATTTAACGCAAAGGGAAATCCGTTTGGACAATTACTTATGGTTGTATTCAGTTTGCTGTATGGGATTATTTCATATACCTTTTCGTATTATGGGGAGATGATTACATATCTTGGAATGACAATGCCGATGGCAATTTTTGCCTTAATATCATGGCTGAAGAATCCGTATAACGGAAACAAAGCGGAGGTTAAAGTTAATAGCATTGGAAAAAGAGAAAATGTCTGTATGTGGATTGTGACATTTGTTGTTACATTTCTATTCTATTTGATTTTGAAGTGTTTTAATACAGCTAACATCATCCCGAGCACTATATCGGTAACAACAAGTTTTCTTGCAGTATACCTTACCTTTAGGAGAAGTCCGTATTTTGCATTGGCATACGCTGCCAATGATATTGTTTTGATTATATTATGGATATTGGCAAGTCTGTATGATATTAGATATGTTTCGGTGGTAGTATGTTTTATTGCGTTCTTTGCTAATGATATATACGGATTTGTAAGTTGGAGAAAAATGAAAACCAGACAGCAAGAAATAACTAATGTTGTGAGCATAATGTAAATTCCAGTTTGTATGGGGCGATAAAATCAGAATTTGAGAGAGGATTGAATATGAATAAGGAATGGTCTGAACTTAATAAAACAATGCAGGCACAAATAAAAAAGAAAGATACTTATAAGAGGGGTATTGATACTTTACTTACTTTACGAAGTCAGTTAATACAAACCTTAGTATCTTTCAAAGAAGAATTATGCAGAGAAGATTTTAACTCAATCCCCTTCATAAACGCTGATGGTTATCATAGTAAGACGATTGCTTATTCTATTTGGCATATTTTCCGCATTGAAGATATAGTTGTGCATACAGTGATAAATGAAGATGAACAAGTATTTTTTGCAGGCAATTATCAAGAGCGTATCAATTCACCTATCATTACAACAGGAAATGAACTCATGAAACAGCAGATTGCAGACTTTTCAAAACAGCTTAATCTGGAAGAATTATATTTATATATTTTCGAAGTATGGGAAAGCACTGAGAAAATGCTTGAACGGTTATCTTATGATGAATTGAAAAGAAAAATACCGAAAGAAAGAAAAGGATACTTAGAATCGTTGAATGTAGTAAACGACAATGAAAAAGCAATTTGGCTGATTGATTATTGGTGTAATAAAGATATTTGTGGACTAATTCAAATGCCGTTTTCAAGACATTGGATTATGCACACAGAAGCCTGTTTGCGTATAAAGAACAAGATACATTCATAGGCAAAAATTTCAGTTTGTAGAACTAAGGAAATTGGAATTTAAGGAGGAATAAAGTATGGTTAGTGATTTTATAAGAGCAGCATTTCCATGGATTTTAATGGGTTTATTTGTAGCAATCAGTTGTTCCCTTATGAGTAAAAAAGAGAAATAAATTCCTGTTTGTATTTATAAAAGAGAAAAAATGAGAAAAGTAGTTTTATTTATTGCCATGAGCCTTGACGGATATATTGCGGACGGTAATGGTGGAGTAGCTTGGCTAAATGGTCATGGAAATGACAATGAAAACATCGACACTTATACAGAATTTACCAAAGATATAGATACTGTCTTAATGGGGTGGAATACTTCTCATCAGGTTGTTACTGAACTTTCTCCGCAAGAATGGGTATATAATAAATTTACAACTTATGTATTAACACATAAAGAGTGCAATTCTTCCCAACAAATTCATTTTACAAGTGAAAATCCTGTTTTATTATTGGAACGGCTAAAACAAGAAGCAGGAAAGGATATCTGGATTTGTGGCGGAGCAAATCTTGTTCAGCAGTTGGTAAGCAAAAATATGATTGATAAATATTACATTTCTGTTATTCCTACTCTGTTAGGAAATGGGGTTCGTCTTTTGGGCAACATAGACAGGGAAATAAAGTTAAGGCTTTGTAAAACACAGACTTATAACGGAATAACCGATTTGATTTATATGCGTAGATAACTAGAGAGAAACAGAAAAGCTGTTAAACCGACGGAGCGATCCGACCACGTTGGCGGGAAAATCCTTAAGATTTTTCCGCCATGCTTGCAAGGGGGCGGTTCGCTTCGGCGGTTCGGCGAGCTTGCGAGCCGTTCAAAGCCCCCGTTATCTAACAGGGGGGTACTATTACAAAAGACAAGAGCAAAAACAAATACAAAACTGCTGATATGCAACGATTTACAAGGTTATAAGAACTTATTTCACTTCACATCCTATTTTTTCGATCCGACAGGTCTAAAACAGCATATCAATAGCAAATAATGATAAGATACAAGGCGTATGCTTCTATGAGTATATGCCTTTTTTGATTGGAGGAATAAAGCATGAATGATATGAAATTTATTGAAAAATTATATATGTCTTTTTGACTATCTTTTTATATCTCCTTAAATGTCCGCAAAGCCTTATTTTATAGGCTCTACGGGCATTTTGCTTTTGTGGTGAACCTCACATATCTAGGTCTATCTTCTTATATTTTCGCTATCAAGCGTGGTTAAAATCGTGGTAAATACTTCTATGCGATTAGACGCTGAACCTCTGATTTTGCGGTATCTATGGACGCATGAGCGTACCAGTTCATTGTGATACTAATGTTTGAATGTCCCATGATATACTGTAAATCTTTTGGGTTCATGTTCTTGCTTGCCAGTCTTGTGCAGAATGTATGGCGTAGCGTATGCGGTGTGATATGTGGCAAGGGATTGTCCTTGTGGTGCTTGTTATATTTCTTTACCATACGGACAAATAAGGCGTTGTAATCAATCGCAACTTTGGGCTTGCCTTTATGATTGACAAATAAGAAATTGCTCTGTCCGTCTATCACAAATGGTTCTGCCTTTGGGCGTTTCTTCATAACCCGTTGAAATGCCTGTATTGTTTCTCTACTTAATGGCACTTGTCTTATTCCGCTTTTCGTCTTAGGCGTTTCAATATAATAGCCCTGTTCCTTGCTCTTTAGTAACTGGTGGTCGATAATTACAACTTCATTCTTGAAATCAATATCAGCTACTGTCAGTCCGCACAGTTCCGAGATACGAAGTCCAGTCTTTAACAGTATCAGCACATCATCATAATGCTTGTGATACACATTGTCTGTCTTGATAAATGAGAGTAAGGCTTGTTCCTGTTCCTCTGTTAATGCGACTTTCTCTTTGGTATCATTTTCTAGGACTTCACTTAACTTAAAATCAAAAGGGTTCTTCCTTACACAATCGTCTTGTATGGCGATATAGAATGACGCTTTTAACGAGCGTTTATGGTTGTTAATGGTGTTATAGGAAAAGCCTTTATCTTTCATGCGTAACGCCCATTCCTTAGCGTCAGAGGGTTTTATCGTATCAATGCTCCTAGCACCTAACTTGTCCTCTTTCAATAACCGCATGAGTTGTTCCCGTTGTTTCTGTGTACTTTTCTTCACATTTGCTCTCTGTGCGTTCTGTTTGGCATAAAGTTGGCAAAGTGTCATTTTCTTGCCTGTGCTGTCGATACCGTCCTCAATATCCCGTCTTATCTGCTGTTCCAGTTCACGAAGTGAGGGTTTTTCCCGTTTTTCCTTTGGTGTCGGGTCTGTGGGTGTCAATCTCCAAGCATACACATATTTTGTGTTTCCAAATGCGTCTACATATTTATATAAGTATTTTCCGTCTGTTCGTTGGCTCTCTCCAGTATGCAGGATACGTCCTTTACTATCCCGTCTTTTTTCTTTCATGGTGTCTGCTCCTTTCCTTGTTGGAAAGAGCCTTGATATGACTTGTGTTCATCATAACACATACAAGGCTCATTTGCATTAGATTGCGTCCAATTTGTCAATAACCTGTTCAAACTGTCGGCGTTTAATCTGTATGCGGTTGCCATTCATAATGAGCCAGCCAGCGTCCTTGTTTTCCTCTGCCAAGCGTCTTAACTTGTTTTCTCCGATACGGAAATACTTTGACGCTTCTTCAATGGTAAGGGTATATTTTTCCCATACGGGAATATCCTGTGCATTACTCATAAAACACCCCCTCACTTTCGATTACATCTGCTATATCCGTACACATCTGTTCTACAAGCATTTCCTGTTTTTCGGAAAGGTGGGTACATTCATCAATCATTTTCATGTAGTTTGAGCCTGTCAGCCTGTCGATTTCCTCTATCATCACGATTGACGGCATGACCTGTCTTTCCAGCCATTGCAGAGTGCGTTCCATATTGACAGGTACGGGGTTCATTTCAAAAGGTAAACTGTCATGGGAAATGAATATCTCCCACAGCGGATAATCGGGAAATTGCACAAAATCAGTAATAAGGTAAAACACCAACCCATGAGGGTTATATGTCAATAACAATTCCTCAACTGCCTGTACTGCCTTTTTATCACGCAGACGAATTTCAAAACGGTTGATAATATCCGTATGTTTCTTTTTGGTTGCCTGTTCCTTTTGTTTTTCATACAGGCAGAAATATTTTGTGCTTGCCTTTGAGCCGATATAAAGGGTACTTGCTAAATTACGGTTTTTTCCGCTTAGTTTTCCACCTTGTACATTTTCATAGTTTTTACAGCGACAATCCGCACCGCCATTTTTGTATTTTTCAGACAAAACGGGAATATCCAGCAGACCGCACATATCATTGATTGCCAAGTCAAAACGTCGGATAACACCGCCACAGTCAAGACAGCGGTTTAAAAATGAATACCAATCCCTGTTCTGTGCCTGTAAGACATATTCCATGTTGCGTGAGCCTGCCCCTTTTAATTCTAAAAATACACCCATGTGTTCATCATCAGAAGCCATGACCTTGATTTCCCCGTAGGCATAATGCTCCTTATAGCCATAATACCCATAGTCATAATGGATAAAATAGTCCGCTTTCATGCCAAGCACCTTTCGGATAACTTCTAATGCGTCAGTCGTTGGAAAACGGACAGACAGATAATCAACGAGCAGATAAAAAGGCTTGTCACAGACATAGTAATTCAGACAACGCAGGATAATGTTCTGTGTTTCTTTACTTGCGTTGGCTTTTCCGTTCTCAAAGCGGTTGATACTATATCTTGATACATGGGTAAGACTTGCAAGTTCTCCTTGTGAAAGACCGCTTGCAAGACGTTTGTTCTTCATTTCAAGTGCAAATTCTAAATTGTTCATTGTATTCCTCCAATCCCACAACAGCCTTGAAATACCTGTAAACCACTATTCAAAAGAATGTGAAATTACTATCTTCTTAAAACTTCTCATTACTACTCACAGGTTTGGGGTTGTATGGTTTTTGACTTGTCTTTTGTGAAATAGTGCCCCCCTGTTAGATAACGGGGGCACAGTCAAGGCTCGCAGGCTCGCCAGCCGACAAAGCATTTCTTCCCCTTGACACAAGGTGTCATGGCGGTAAGCCTGAGAGGCTTCCGCCACCGTGTCAGAAATACTTTGTCAGCAAGTCCTGTTTTGCCTTTTCTAACAAGTTCCATTTCAACCAATATTCATATCTACGGGTTTAATCAGATGGGTATTTCTTTTTGAATGTTTTTGTATTTCATTCTATTGTGCTTATTCACTCACAATAGCATAGTAATTCTTATATGCTTATTTGTCAATATCTTTTTTTGTCTTTACAAATCATATTAAGCATGATAGACTTATAACAGTGAAGATATAACGAGATATGGAGGGTTGTGCAATGAAAATAAGCCATTTAGGAAATAATATACAGACCATAAGAAAATTTAGGGGAATGAAACAACAGGAACTTGCGGACAAAATCGGTATCAATATGCAGAGCCTTTCCAAGATTGAAAGAGGGTTGAACTATCCTGCTTATGAAACGCTGGAAAAGATAATGGAAGTGCTGGACGTAACGCCGAATGAATTATTATCGGGAGAATGGAAGTATGTCAATCAGTCTGAAAAAGAAGTCTGTCAGTTTTTAAGAACAGAAGAACGTCTAAATGCAGAACTGAAACACGGACACTATGATAACTTCTTTGACAGCGAGGAAGAATGGCTGGAATATGAGTTGGAAAAGTTACGGGAATACATTACAGACTATATCAACGGGAAAAGCATTGAAGCGTCCGACCTTTACCCAATCAAAGAATTTATCCAGCATTTGAAGTTTCAAAAATTACTAGACCGCTATGATGATTTATACAGTATGGATATGTTTGGGGAAAGCATAGAGGGACATAAATATAGGACACCTTATCAAGTCGTGAAAATGATAAATCCGAACTCAAAAGAGGATATGGAACTGTTACGGGAAGTATTAAGGAATAACCATTTTGATGATGAGGACGAGTAATCTTTTTCCTCTTGCGAGAAGATACAGCAAACAAAAAGCCCGATCAAGAGTGCAAAGCACCACCAATGGTGGCAAGCTCTTGACAGGGCTTTTTCTTTTCTGTTGTGGGTACTCAAGAGGAAAAAAGGAAAAGTGTGATGTCTCAATTTTTTTATCTTGCACGCATAAAAAGATTGAAAGAGGTGTTTGTTTCCAGTATAATGTTTTTTGTATAGAAGCAAGGATTGAATTTTTTTGAAAGAAAGGGTTGACAGTCATGTTCACACATTGTTACGCTTGCGACAGACAGACAGACAGACAGACAGACAGACAGACAGACAGACAAGTAAATTCTGCCCTTTTTTCAATTCTATCAATAATAAACAGAACGCACAGATTATCCAGTTATAAGGGGGAGTTTGTGCGTTTTTCTATGCAAAGAATTTATGAAAAATAAGGAGTGAACAAACTATGAAGAAAAAACAAGTCCTTGCAGTAAGTTCCGCATTGATGATTGGAACAACAACTGCACTTACAGGGCTTCCTACTCCTGTCATGGCACAGGAAAACACAGAAGTTGTGCAGGAAGCCGTTGTAGAAGAAAACAAGACAGAGCAAGTTCCTGTGGAACAGAAAACAGAAAACGCAGAAGTACAAGAGAATATAACAGACAAGGAACAGGAAGAAACTGCTGAAAATGCAGAAACTTTAAAAGAAGAAAGTGCAAAACAGGAAACACCTGCAACACCAGAAAAAGAAGTGGTTACCGAAGATAAGACCGTTGAAGCAAGCAAAAATACAGAAGTAAAAGCTGGAAGCATTGCTATTGATGAAACACATTTTCCAGACAAAGTATTTAGAGAACAAATCATTGCAGAATTTGATAAAGACGGCGATAGTGTGTTATCTGTTGATGAAATATCAAAAGCCCAATTCTTAAACTTACATGGTATGAAAACGATATCTTCATTAGAGGGTATTCAATATCTAACAAATTTGCAGTCTTTAGATGTTTCTACGACTTCTGTTTCAGACTTAAGTCCGGTTAAAAACTCATCTTTAAAAAGATTAGATTGTCGTTCTTCAAAAGTAGGAAGCGTTGATTTAACACGTTATCCGAATTTGGAAGCTTTCCTTTGCGATAATACATCAATTAACAGTCTTGATGTATCTAAGAATGAAAAATTGAATACGTTATTTGCAGATAGTACCTCTATTTCCAATTTAGATGTAACAAACAATCCTAACTTAGAACAACTATCTTGTAGCAATACAGGATTAATGGAACTTGATGTCACACATAATCCGCAATTAGTCACTTTAGATATAGGAGATACAAAAGTAAAAACACTTGATATAAGTAAGAACCCTAATTTGAAACAACTATCATGTTATATGACAAATATAGCTGAATTAGATGTAACAAAAAACACAAAACTGACACGCCTTTTTTGTCATGATACAACTATTAAAAAATTAGATTTAAGCAATAATTTAGAACTTGAAATGCTACGTTGCGGTGAAATTTTTGAACAAGGGATAAGAGGTCTTGATATAAGTAAAAACACAAAAATTAAAAAATTAATTTGCGATGATTTATACTGGTTAAATGTCGGAGAGAATAAAGTTCTTGAAAATAATCATGCTTTTGTAGGCAACGGTTATATTGATATTAAAGGGAATAAAATCGACTTAAAAAAAGATGTTGAACAAGGAATAGATATTTCAAAAGTAAAAGTTACTGCAAATGGAACTTTAGATAAAGATACAGGAATTATAACGGTAGATGATGTAAAAAAACCAGTTACTTATGAGTATGATTGCGGTACTTATAAAGACGGAAACGTTGTTTTAAAAGTAGAATTATCGTTAAACTCACAAGGAGAAGATAATACAGCACCAACTATTTCTGCAAATGATGTTACATTGAATGTAGGCGATACTTTCGACCCATTGGCAAATGTAACAGCAACAGATAAAGAGGACGGAACTATCACTTTGACAAAAGATAATATTGTTGCAAATGATGTAGATACTTCTAAGGCTGGTACTTACCATGTGACTTATAAAGTAACAGATAAAAACGGAGCTTCTGCTAAAAAAACGATTACTGTAACTGTGAAACAAAATACAGGCGACCTTAACTCTGCTCCAATCATTTCAGCAAATGATGTTACATTGAATGTAGGCGATACGTTCGATCCATTGGCAAATGTGACAGCAACAGATAAAGAGGACGGAACGATTATTTTAACAAAAGATAACATTATTGCAAATGATGTAGATACTTCTAAGGCTGGCACTTATCATGTAACTTTCCGTGTAGTAGATAAAAATGGTGCAATTACTGAAAAAACAATTACAGTTACCGTAAAAGAAAAAGCAACAAATAAACCTGTAAGTCCACAACAGCCACAGAAACCGAGCAAGCCAACTACTCCAACAAAGCCTAGCGGACAAAAGAACCCTGTAAAAACAGGTGATATGACAAACGTAGGATTGTTTACTTCTATGTTTGCTGGTTCAACCGGTGTATTAGCTGTTTTATTCGGTAAAAAACGTAAAAGAAATAAGAACAATTAACAAAATGTATAATAACAATCAATAGCGACTAATGATTTTCATGTAAAAGGACACCAAACTATACGGTGTCCTTTTCAAATTCTTACGTCATATCAAGGCTCATTCAATCGTGGTAAATTCGTGGTAAAATGAGTGCTTTCCTATATTTCAAAATGCTTGAAAGTATAGTGTTTATGCGGATAATCAAAAATCAGATATAAAATTTATGTAGACATTAAAGCAAAAGAGAAAAGACTGTGATTATTCGCAATCACGACTGGCACAGGAATTGCAAATCAGCAGGCAGAACTTAAATGAAATTGAAAACGGAAAAACAAAAGCCAGTAAAGAAATGAAACATATACTTCTACATTATCTTGATTATTGTAATTGTACTCAGCCTTTCACTTTAACGATTGACTACCTGCGTGTTCGTTTTCTCACCACAGACGCATTGGAAATTATAAAAAATGTACTGGCAATGAAGAGCGAATATTTTATCCATGAAGATTACGGAATGTATGGCTATGAAGAACAGTATGTCTATGGGGATATTAGTGTAAATGCTTCTAAAGATAGTTCTATGGGTGTTTTATTGGAATTAAGAGGTATGGGGTGTCGGAACTTGGAATATGTTTTACAGGCAAGAGGGATAGACTGGTATTACTTTTTAAGATGTTGTATAGATTATCAAGGTGTTTTTAAACGCATAGATTTAGCGGTCAATGATATGGGCGGACTGCTGGATATAGAAATTCTAAGGGAACGCTATTATGCCAACAAGGTATGGAAACGTTCAAGAACCCATGAAGCAGTAGACAGCGGGAAATTATCGGGTACACATGGAGATACTGCAAAAACCTTTTATATCGGTTCAAAGAATAGTTCCATCTACTTTTGCCTGTATGAAAAAGAAAAGGAACAAAAAAGCAAAGGTATAAAAACAAACATTAAGAACCGCTTTGAAATTCGTTTAAAAAATGGAAAAGCAGAACAAACGATAGAACAACTTGTTTTTACAAGAAATCCCGAACAGACCATAGCAAGCCTTATCCTCACACAGATAGATTTTCCCGATTATATTTTATGGGATATATTTTTAGATAATGTAACGACCTCACTTCCGTTTATTATGACGCCTGTTGCTGTCAATATGGAGAAAACAAAACGCTGGTTAGAAAGACAGGTCATGCCCTCTTTATTGATGATAAAAGAGATTGAAAAGAAAACAGGAGCAAATTATCTGGAAGAAATCGACAGACATACAAGACTAACAGAAAAGCAGGAATTAAAAATTAAACAAATGACAACAGACATAGCAGATATGATTGAGAAAGATACCGCTGTTCCACAAGGGAATGACGGTATTTTTTAATTTCTTCAAAAAATCTGCAACAAAACGGTTACTTGCGTACAGATATGGTGCAAGGAAAGGAAATCTGACTTTTTTTGAAAACAGGTCATTAAATCGGTGGTTGCTGTCCCTATATGATGTGAAAGAAGAAACGATTTTCAATTTCAACTTAACAATCCGTAGTTTCCATTCCCTATATGGAGCAAAGAAAATCTTTCATTCCATAGTTGGTAGTAATAGTGTTGCATGGGTAGTTAGGGTGTGAAAAGAAAATCAGATTTTTTCATCACCAACTTAGCAGAATGACACTTTCTTTCCCTATATGGTGCAGGAAAAGAGAAAAGTTTTGAAGATTGGTTACGCTTCTGCTCTTTTCCAACGCGGTATATAGGAAAGACGATTTTCTTCTTTCATGTTCTTTGACAACTGAATAAAGCAGTTCAATACGTTTGACAGACAGCGAGCCGTTGAAACAGATACGCCATGACCTTTCCCCTGCAAAAGCGAGCGACAACTTATTTGTGTTCCTGTAAAAGATTTGTTCTCTTTTATCGCCATGACCTGTCCTGTCTGATAATGATACTCCCGTACAGCCACAGCTTGAGCGTTCAGAGCGTCGCACGCAATGGGTACGGCTACATAAGAACTATGCAGAGGTGGAACTCCTGTGGGCTATGACAAAAGCCGTTGAATTGCTTAGAAAAGATTTTTACAGAAAGGGGGTATGTGTTATTGCTGATATTGTAAAAACAAGGCAGGAAAAGACAAATAATAAGCGTGGCATTGGCAACAGAGGAAAAACAAAGATTGTTATAAAAGAGCATTTTTCCGAAAAGGGAAAGACAATGGGAGAACTTCTGACAGATGTTATGCTGGAAAAAGCAAAGCAGACAATCGCATAAAATCGGTGCAGTTGTAAGAAATAGATTGAATGACAAAAAGTACCCGTGTTATACTTTACTTGCAAGCAGGTATTGTAAACACGGGTTAGTTATAAAGGAGGATAACTGACAATGAAACAACAGATTTACAATACTGCACTTTATCTTAGGTTAAGCCGAGATGATGAATTACAGGGCGAAAGTTCCAGCATTACCACACAAAGAAGTATGTTGCGTCTATATGCAAAAGAACATCATTTGAATGTGATTGATGAATATATTGATGACGGCTGGTCGGGAACAAATTTTGAAAGACCGAGTTTCCAGAGAATGATTGAAGATATAGAGGCAGGAAAAATCAACTGTGTTGTAACGAAAGACCTTTCCCGACTTGGCAGAAATTATATTATGACAGGACAATATACAGAATTGTATTTTCCCAGCCATAATGTCCGTTACATAGCGATTGACGACGGTGTAGACAGCGAAAAAGGCGAAAGTGAGATTGCACCATTTAAGAATATCATCAATGAATGGGTGGCAAGAGATACAAGCCGTAAAGTGAAATCTGCATTTAAGACAAAATTTGCAGAGGGTGCGTATTATGGGGCTTATGCTCCGTTAGGATATAAGAAACACCCCGACATCAAAGGAAAACTGCTGGTTGATGAGGAAACAAAATGGATTGTTGAAAAAATCTTCTCCCTAGCCTATCAAGGTTACGGTAGTGCCAAAATCACAAAGGTACTGCGAGAAGAAAAAGTTCCGACAGCGTCTTGGCTGAATTTTACAAGGTATGGTACTTTTGCACATATCTTTGAGGGAAAGCCCGACAGCAAGCGTTATGAATGGACGATTGCTCATGTTAAGGCAATTTTAAAAAGTGAAGTCTATATCGGCAACAGCGTTCATAATCGACAGTCAACTATTTCTTTCAAAAGCAAGAAGAAAGTACGAAAACCCGAAAGTGAATGGTTTCGAGTAGAAAACACGCATGAGCCGATTATTGACAAAGAAGTATTCTATCGTGTGCAGGAACAGATAAAATCAAGGCGTAGACAGACAAAGGAAAAAGCAACGCCGATATTTGCAGGGCTTGTCAAGTGTGCGGATTGTGGCTGGTCTATGCGGTTTGCGACAAATAAGGCAAATAAAACGCCTTACAGTTATTATGCTTGCAGTTACTACGGACAGTTTGGAAAAGGTACTTGTTCTATGCACTATATCCGTTATGATGTGTTGTATCAAGCAGTATTGGAACGATTGCAATATTGGACTAAGGCAGTACAGCAGGACGAAGAAAAGGTGGTGAATAAGATACAAAAGGCTGGCAATGCAGAGCGAATACGGGCAAAGAAGAAAAAGGCAAGTGCTTTGAAGAAAGCCGAGAACCGACAAAATGAGATTGACCGCTTGTTTGCGAAAATGTATGAAGATAGAGCCTGTGAGAAGATAACGGAACGAAACTTCATCATGCTGTCGGGGAAATATCAAAAGGAGCAGATAGAACTGGAACAGCAGATAACCAACCTAAGAGAAGAATTAAGTAAAATGGAACAGGATATGATAGGTGCTGAAAAGTGGATTGAGTTAATCAAGGAGTATTCCGTACCAAAGGAACTGACAGCACCGTTATTAAATGCAATGATAGAAAAAATCCTTATTCACGAAGCAACAACGAATGAGGACAATGAAAGAATACAGGAAATAGAGATATACTACCGATTTATTGGAAAAGTAGACTGATAAATAGGGTTCATATCTTTAACTAAGGGAAACTGGAAACAATATGCCGGATATCAGTATTCTTGTGGATATTGCAGATTATTATGATATCAGCATTCCTGAGATTATCAGTGGAGAAAGGAAAAGCGAGATGATGAACGAAGAAGAAAGAAAAATTGCTAAAACAATGTCAGATTATGCAACTACAGAGAAAGAAAAGATTTTTAAGGAAATGAAGCTCCAAAGTGTTATGGGAGTTTGTGCATTGGTTCTATACTGGATTCTGCATGAAACAGGTGCATATATGTATAATGATGTGTTAGGAAAGCTTGCCGGCTATTGTGAGACCTTGGTATCTGTGTCAGTCATAATGATGGCAGCATTTACGACAGGATCTTTAAGCAAGGTGCGGAGCAAGAGTAGGAAAGTTTTTGTGTTCGAAAATTTTCCAAAACCTATGCAATTAGTTGTAACTGCAGTTGTTGCTTTTAGTGGAGCTGCTGTGATCAAGCTGGTACTGGTGTATTTTTTCGGCTTATAAGTATTTTCAAATTCGTATTACATACTATGGAAAAAGAACTTTTTGACATTTCCACAGATGCGTGCTAATATGATTATAGAAAAAGAGTGCTACCGATAGACGGTTAGTCCGTTTTACTATTTAGAATATCTATCAAAGATAACCGCTTAGTTTACCAGACCAGGGCGGTTATTTTTGTGGTTTATGATTATCTTTGCCTAATGTATATCCGATACCAAAGCAGGTTAAGCCGAAGCTCACTACTGCTATGAAGTCAATAATACTCATTGGCTTAGCCCTCCTTTCCACTGGATTCCTTTACAGGTTTCTATGTAATCAGAGGGTCACAGTCCCTCTGGAGAAGGACTAACCGCCTACCGTTATGGTAGCACCCATGTTTCGATTATAACAGTTAAAAATTACCGGTGCAATATAAAGTTGGTAGAGAAGTATCTAGTATCTACAGAAGAGAATCGGTTTGAGTATTCTCCGGTGCCAAAACGGTGCCAAGAAATCAGGCAAATCAAAATAGGTGGTGCAATTCAGCCGTTTTTCACTGTATTTTGGAGAGTGTCCTGACAACCGTTTGTGATAACAGAATGATAACAAAATATGAAAAGTAACAATTTTTAAAACTATGTTATACTATGAATATAACATAGTTAGTAACAGGATTTGGTTCGATTCCAAACACCATCAAACCAATATTGGGAGCATTGTCGAATTGCCTAGTTTCTGGATTGATTTATGATGCAGTCAAACATATTTGCAAGAAAGGACTTGATTCGATGAGAAAAGAATATATATTAATATTTGGTCTGGGAGTATGCGATGGTGAAGTGTAATGGTTGCACGGTTTAACATACTAAGCAGACTCCCACCCAGACCACTAAAAACTCAGAGCTCATAAAGGCTCTTTTTCTTTTGCAAAAATTATGTCAGATCATATGTCTTGATGGAATTACCTTCAGTGCCCTTCCTAACGATGGTATGACAACCTATTGTAGTTCCCGTAGCACGCAGTTTCCATTCTTCCTGGGTAGCGTTCAGCTTATCTAGCTGACAGTGAGAACAATGATTCAGATGCCGAAAAAGATATATTATAAGGTGTTTCTGATAGGTATGATCGTTCATTTACACTTTTGTATATATTGGAATAGCACTTTAGAAAACACTATGGTAAAATAAAGTGATGAAAATCGGAATTGACAGAGGTAATGACCTAGAGCGTGTCTGAAAAATCATTTCCGCAATCTGCAAGCCCCACTTTGCGGTATATTTTACCCTCATTCGGTTGCCGTAGCCCGCTACGCCGCCCTTATTCGGATAAAATCTCCCACAAACTGGGACTCGCAGCTCACGAAAAGCCTTTTTCAGACACGCTCTAGGTCTTAACGAAGAGGAGAAATAGTTAACAAAGAGAGGTGCATATGCTATGCCAGGGATACTCGTGGTTGAAGATGATGAAAATTTAAATCGTGGAATTACATTCTCACTGAAAAAATCCGGATATGAGGTTTTTTCAGCAGAATCAGTGAAAAAAGCGAAAAGAATTGCAAGTGATAATAATGTGGATGTTATCATTTGTGATGTGAATCTTCCGGATGGGAATGGACTGGAATTTGTAAGGTGGATGAGATGCAATTATAATACATACATTATTTGCCTTACAGCACTAGACCAGGAGATGGATCAGGTTATGGGATATGAAGCAGGGGCAGATGATTATATTACAAAGCCGTTTAGTCTTTCGGTACTTCTTTTGAAAATAGAAGCATATTTCCGTCGCAGACAGGAGAAAACGGAAGCTAGAAAGATGATTTCGGGAGATATCGTATTTATCGCAGGAGAAATGAAAGTCCTGATAAAGAGTCGTGAAATCAGTCTGACAAAAACGGAGTTGAAAATGCTGACTTTTTTTCTTCAGAATCCGAAAAAGATTCTTTCAAAAACACAAATATTGGAAAATGTGTTTGATCTGGAAGGGGATTTTGTGGATGAAAATACAATCGCTGTTAATATCAGAAGACTCCGTGAGAAAATTGAAGACAATCCGGCTGCACCGGTCTATATAAAGAATATCAGAGGTCTTGGGTATATATGGAATCAGGAGGTAAGGCAGTGATAAAGAGATATTGCAAGAAGATCACAGTAGCGCTCTCCTTGGTTTTGCCTGTCATATTATTGTTTGCAATATTAAATTGCTTTACCACGTATGTGTTTTATGAAGATTATAAATATAAAATGAATCTTATGACAGAGATTGCTGCAAAGGAAGAATTTTCCGGGCTGGATGCTGTTTCGGAATTGCTTAAGGATAAGGATATTGAAACTAACGAACAGGGAAGGCGATTATTGGAGCAATATGGATACTGGGGGAATAAAGGGAATGCATTTTATTCACAATTCCGGCATCAGGTTATGGTGACCGGTGCTGTAAGTACTGTGATATGCGTGCTTCTTTTGACTTTTTTACTTTATTGGAAGAAAAAAGAAGATGCGTGTCATCAGAAAATTTTAGACCAGTTGGAAGAAATTCTGATCAGATTCCGTGAAAATAAATTTGATGCTTTACTGAAAACGGAAAATCCAGCAGAACTGGAAAAATTGAATGACCAGCTTGAAGCAATCGGACATCATATTCAGTTGCTAAAGGAAGAAGCACGGGAAGAAAAAGAGAGCACGAAAGAAATGGTTTCTGATATCTCTCACCAGTTAAAGACACCGGTTGCAGCTTTGGATACATGTTTTAGTGTGCTGATGCAGAATGACTTAAGTGCCACAGAACAGGAGGAGTTTCGTATCCGTTGTCGGAGTGCTCTGGATGGACTGGAGACATTATTGCAGTCGCTTCTTGATATATCCAAGATGGAAACTGGACTGATTCAGATTAATAAGAAAAAACTTCCGCTTATGGATACTGTCATATCTGCTGTGAACTGTACTTATCCAAAAGCGGATGAGAAAGAAATTGAATTCGTTTTTGACTATGCAAAAGAGCTGGAAACATGCACGATTATGCAGGATAAAAGGTGGCTTGGTGAAGCTGTGATCAACGTTCTGGATAATGCGGTCAAGTACAGTCCGTGTGGTTCAAAAATATTTATCCGGTTACAAAAAAGAAACGATCTTGTAAGAATGGAAATTGAGGATCAGGGAATTGGTATTCCGCAGAATGAGTATCACAAAATTTTTCAACGATTTTACAGAGGAAGTTCCAGGAAGGTCATGGAAAAGAGTGGTACAGGAATCGGACTTTTTCTATCGAGAGAAATTATCGAAAAACACGGAGGTACAATCATGGTAACCTCCGGCAAAAAGAAAAAAGGAAGCACGTTTGTGATTCAATTACCATATGTTGGTTAAATTTTAAGTGGGCAGAAATCTTACAATTCTGTAAGACTTCTGCTCGTTTTTTGAAAGTGAAATGAAAGATTATCCTGATACAATTTGGATGTAGGTTGAAAAATGACCAATTATATAAACAGGCAAAGAAAGTGTGCTGAAAAGGTACGTTTTACAGAATTGAAAAGGAGGTAGCACATTGAGTGTGATATTAGAAACCAAGCAGCTTTGTAAGTTTTATGGCGCGGGTGAGAATCAGGTCAAAGCGGTCAATCAGGTGGACATTCAGATTGAGCAGGGAGAATTTGTCGCAATTGTCGGAAAGTCAGGTTCCGGTAAAAGTACATTACTTCATATGCTTGGAGGGCTAGACACCCCGACAAAAGGCAGTGTTACTTTAGCAGGGAAAGATTTATACAGGATGAAGGAAGATGCCCTTGCTGTTTTCCGCAGAAGAAAAATCGGATTTGTTTTTCAGGCATTTAATCTGGTTTCATCTGTTAATGTCTGGGAAAATATTGTACTGCCACTGGGGCTGGATGGAAGAAAAGTGGATGAAGCGTATGTAAATGATATCATTGCAACTCTGGGGATTGAAAACCGGATTTATAATCTGCCAAATCAGTTATCCGGAGGACAGCAGCAGAGAGTAGCAATTGCAAGAGCACTGGTGAATCGTCCGGAAATTATATTTGCAGATGAGCCGACAGGAAATCTTGATTCTAAGACCAGTGATGAGGTAATCGCTCTGCTTAAGATGACAGCAAAAAAATATGGACAGACAATTGTAATGATTACCCATGATGACGAAATTGCACAGGTCGCTGACCGTATTCTGGTGATTGAGGACGGACAGGTGGTGGATTTCAGATGAAGACAATAAGCAGGATTGCATATAGCAATGACAAAAGGAACAGGACAAGAAGTATACTGATCATGATGGCAATCTGTCTGACCACGATGCTGCTTGTTATCATCAGTACTGTGGGAAATGGGGTAATTCATTTACAGAAAAGTCAAGCGGCAGGATCATATGGAAGCAATTATGGTCTGTTTGTTTCCGCAGACGGATCGCAGCTAAAAGAAGTAAACCGCCGTGCGGAAATAGATGCTACAGGCACTATGTGCACCGAAGGTATCATAAAAGGCAATGAAAAAGGCGGGTTTGTCTGCATGGATGAGACTGCAAGAAAAATGCTTCCTTATAATAAAGAATATGAGATGAAGGAAGGAAAGTATCCGGAAAAAATGCAGGAAATTGCCGCAGGAAGAGCATTTTTTCGTGCAATGGGGTATGGTGATGTAAAGATCGGAGATACGGTTACACTGGATTACCGCGCAGGGATGCAGTCAGAATATAAGCCGGAAGAATTTGTTGTCAGCGGAATCCTATATGACCGGGATGAGTATACCATCGAGGCATCTTATGTTGCTTTCGGGTCACAGGAGTTTTATGATGAGCACGTCGCAGAGAATGACAGACAGTATAATATTTATTTTACTTTAAATGATTCTGCAAATGTATCTATGAATAATATTGATTCGGTTATAAAGCAGATTGCAGCAGCTTGTGGGATCGAAGAAAAAAACGTTATAGTCAATGATCTCTATTTGCAATGGGTCTTGCAGCCGAGTTATGAAACGATTGCGGTATGCGGGGTTTTGATTCTTGCAATTGTACTTTTCTCTGTTGTGGTCATTTATAATATTTTTCAGGTCGGTATTGCCAACAAGATACAGGAGTATGGAAAAATCAAGGCTCTGGGAGCGACAAAAAAGCAGATGAAACAACTGATCTTCAGAGAGGGCATTTTTTTGACATTTTTTTCAATACCAGTTGGATTGCTTTTTGGCTTTCTGATTGCAAAATGCGGTTTTAACTGGCTGGTAGAACAGGGGAACCTTGTATCAACCGGAACTGGCTCTATGGGAGTTCAAAATCAGCAGGTGCCTCTGTTTTCCCTGCCTGTTATGCTTCTATGTATTTTCGTGTCATTTTTTACCGTTGCTTTGGCACTGCGTAAACCAATGAAAATTGTTTCACGGATTTCACCTATCGAAGCAACACGGTATTTAGAAAATGCAGAAACACACAAAAAAGGAAAACGAAATGGCAGAAAAAATGTCACCGTGTTTTCTATGGCAATGGCAAATATAACGGGTAATCCAAAAAGAACCATTGGTACCATTCTCACACTGGGGCTTTCCTGCGCATTGTTTGTGATTATCTCTAATTATGTAGGAAATATTGATACGGAGCATGAAGCACGTCTTTCCGTTAATCATGGACAATTTGAACTGCAGCTTGACTATTCTGCTGAGTACGATGAAAGATATCCGGAGAATAATCTGGATACGATTCTGACGGATAATCCATTGAATGATTCAATGATTGAAGAAATCAAAAGCATTCCAGGAGTGACAGATGTCATGACGAGAGAGATTGTCTCTGTAAATCTGAACGGAACAAGATTTCCGGCTGATATTGTGAGTAAAAATGATTTTGATTTTATGCGCCAAGACGGTGATATTGGCTCTATGGACTATGATAAGGCGGTAAAGAATGGTGATATTTTCTTTGGTTGGTCGGCATGGATGGAACAAGATGGATATGCTCCGGGTGAATCCATTGCATTTGACTTTGAGAATGGAAGTGGAACCTATACCTATCAGGGAAAGATTGCAGGATCCTTTGTAAGTGCGGACACTTATCTTGTCATTCCGGAAGGTGTATACCGTTCCATGAATCCGAGGGGAACAGCCTATGGCTATCTGTGGGTGGACTGTGATAAAAAAGATGTTGCATCTGTGGAACAGAGTCTGAATACTTTGATTTCTAATACTTCGCATATAAAAATGGATACCTATCATGCACAGTTACAATCTGCAGAATTCACAGCTCGCATGATGAAGCTTGGCTGTTATCTGTTTATGGCGGTTGTAGGACTCATCGGTTTTATGAATATGGCAAACACCATAATCATGAATATTACGACAAAAAAGCAGGAATATGGTGTATTACAGGCTGTGGGTATGACAAATAAACAATTAAATTTATGTCTGCAGTTACAGGGAATGATGTTTACGGTTGGTACCATATGCGTAGCTTTGATCATTGGTCTGCCGCTCGGCTATGCACTTTTTTCCTATGCAAAACATAATGGAATATTTGGAATGAATATCTATCATGTTCCAATCGTACCAATTTTTATTATGATTTTTTTGGTCGGTCTGTTGCAGATTGTACTTTCCTGCGTTTTAAGCAGTAATCTGAAAAAGGAAACGCTGGTAGAAAGAATAAGGTATCAGGGATAGCAAGTAAATAGAAAATGCATAGCGCTTGTCACCAATATGGTTCAAAAGGGATAAAAATGTATGGACCAATATATAATTGATATGCTAAAAGATCATGCACAAAGAGTAATCGAATATCGCACTGAAATGTCGAGATAGACAATTTATATATTTGCATAAAAAAAACATTGCTTCATCTTCATATGCAGAATAAAATTATTATATAAGCAACATATTCAAGTCGAGCAGCCGCGAGACTTGGCGTGTGATTAGGGTCAGCGTAAGCTGACATATTTTTTACAGATTAGGAGGACATGCGCGTGGAAAGAATTGAACCGGCAATTGTGCCACAGAGAAGACTGATCAAAGGAAAGGTATTCTTGTGGGAAAGTGCCAAAGACTGGCATGATATATGGGATCGAGAGGACGAATAATGGATAACCCGCTCTTGTTGAGAGCCTTTTTTAATTATAATGCAAGAAGAAGCAGATGAAAAGGAGAAATATTTATAAATATTCGAGGAGGAAGAGTATGAAAAAACGAATACTATCAGTACTGTTATCGGTGGTTGTGGCAACGACCATTTCTTCCGCAGTTCCATTAAGTGTGAAGGCGGAAACAACTGTAGATCAATCTGCAGAACAATCGGCAAATACGACATACGGCAGTAATACAAATCCCGGAAAAGTCGATGCAAATGATATCAAAGAATGGAGAGACAAGGCGAATGAAAATGATGTATTACCAGGTTGGTATCATTTCAAAGGAGCAGATACAAACTGGCATAGGATAGAATTCTGGCCAGATAAAGAATATACAATGAAGGATTATGAATCAGACAAGATTCTTATGACCTTTGAATTTTGGAAAAAATCGGGCAATTCTTATGAAAAGATAAAAGAGATGGATCTTAATAAGGGCTACAAGCAATTCAATTTTCATATGGATAAAGATACCGACTATTATGTTTATTTAGGCGGCGTAGATGACTGTTGTGGAAACTTTGAAATTAGAAGCCAAGGGAATATATATAATACATGGGAAGGAATAGAGATACCTTCGAATGCACAGCAACTTAGTAATTCACAAAGCAAACATGTAGATGTATCTTCTTCGGAAGATATTCACTGGTTTAAATTTAAGGTACCGGAAAAAGGACGTTATAAGATTACCTATAAAGATACAAAAAACACGGCACGGTTGGATTTATTGAATGTATCCGAGAATCGTCTGGAATATCTGTCAGGACGCGAGGTTGTGCGAGATGGAGTTTCTTATTATGATTTAAAAGAGGGAGCTGTATGTTATATTGCCTGTACAAGTTTTGAAGGAGCAACGTCATACAATGTTTCCATAAAGAAAATCAGTCAGACAAGAACTTATCTCAATAAAAAACATACCTTTGCAATAAGAAAAAAAACAAAAGCTTCAACAATCGCAAAAGCACAAGCTCAGACAAGTATTGAATATTTGAATAAAATTTATGCACCTGATCCATCGTTTTCAACACGCATTGATCATGTGGATCAGAATGATATTGCAGCATTTAAAAAGATGGCAGGTATCATTACCAAAGGATGTACTACAGACAAACAGAAAGTAGATGCCATTGCAAAATGGGTAAAAAATAATATTACTTATGATACCAATACAAGTTCTTATTCTACCGCAGTCTTTAAAAATCGAAGAGGAGACTGTCAGGGAATGTCTTCGTTGATCGCAGATTTTTGCCGTGCATTAGGAATGCCTGCAGCATATGCATCTGGATGGAAAGCTGATCTTACAAAATGGACGATCGATGATCTGTATCATTCTTATGACCGCCACAAGTTTGCCGGGCATGGATGGGATATGATTTATTTCGATGGAAAATGGCATATGTATGATGTTTTATTTGATAACTATGATATGACAGATGCCAAAAAGATGGCAGACTTAGGATATTATTTTTGCTGGGTGGAAGGAATATCAATTGTGGGAAATGGTGTAGACCCAGCTTTGATTGGAATGGACGATTCGCTTGGAAGAACCATCACAGCCGCATACTATAAGGGAGATATTGTTACGCTTGACGGCGGCCTTTTATGCAATCGTGGAAATGATTATAGCGTAGATCAGGATGGAGAAGTATGCAGCTCAACATATGAAGAGGCTACAGTTGGGCTTTGCTCTATTTGGATGGAAGATTTATATTTTCCAACACTTGCATCGTTCCAGCAATATTATCCGTATAGTGATAGGTTAGGTAGGCATGATGGATTTAAGTATGAAGATGGAAGAAAAAATCCAGAAAGTGGTTATAATTATGTTGATGGATGGGTAAGCTACGGCAATGGTAAGTATTTTGCAGATCCTGATAGTGTTTTAAGAAATATGGATATCGGAACCATTGATGGGAAAACATATTATTTTGATCAAAATGGTAAGAAACAGACTTTAAATATGAAAACAGATCAATATTATATGTACAAAGGACAACTTTACGTAAAAACAGGGGTAAGTGGACGAATTGTCACTACGGATATTGCAGGATCATATTTAGACAACCCCAAATATGAGATTGTATATGAATATGTGCAGGCCTTTGATGAAAAAGGGGATACGGTAGATGGAAAGACTCTGCTTAAGATTGATCGTGATAAGCATACAGTTACAACTTTGAAACCAGGGTATGTATGGTATACAATTGCTGTTCGCGAAAAAGGTGAAGAGGGCTGGATAACAACTGGTGATTCTATTATGTTTAACATTACAAATAAAGATAAGCCGGCATACAGCTATAAAGATTCAAAGGTTTCATCCGATGAACACCCAAAACCAAATGTGACACCAAGCACGGCACCAACAATCAAAGCAGTATCGCTATCCAAAACATCTTATACTTACGATGGAAAAGTGAAAAATCCAACGATCAAAGTATACAATACAGAAGGCAAACAGATTTCTTCCAAATATTACACAGTAAAGAAGTCATCTGGCCGTAAAAATGTTGGTAAATACAAATATACAATAACATTTAAAAATGGATACAAAGGGAAAAAGATAGCTTACTTCACGATCAATCCAAAATCAGCAAAGCTGACCTCACTCAAAAGAGGATTAAATGGATTTACAGCAAAATGGGGAAAAGTAGCTACGCAAGCTTCTGGATATCAGATTCGATACAGCATGAAATCTTCCATGGCTGGATCAAAAGTAGTGACAGTTAAAAACTACAAGACGACATCCAAAAAGATCACACATCTTAAGAAAAATAAGAAATATTATGTTCAGATTCGTACATATAAAACAGTGTCCAAAGTAAAATATTATTCTGGATGGAGTGGCAAGAAAACGGTTGTGACAAAATAAAAAACAATCTTCTTGTGTTTACGTATCACGAGTTATATACTTAAAGTGTTAGAATTTATGAGGAGGATATGCCATGAGAAAGATGATGAAAAGGGCAGGAGCGGTAGTACTTTCGCTTGCTGTAGCAATGTCGATGTTATTTTCATTAGCTGCATTGCCACAGATGAAAGTATCTGCTGCCGAAGAGATGAGTCGGTTGAAGAAGTGGTCGTTGGTTGCAGCAATGCTTGGCGAGGACGCTTATTTCACGGAAAAACCAACAGACAAAACAGTTGCAAGCTATACTGCAGCAGAATATTTTTGGGATGATGTGAAATCAGTTTCTGCAGATGATTTTTGCGATCAGGTAAAGAATACTTTTGCAGGAGCGACAGATTTTGATGAATCGAAATTGGCAAATATCGGAGAAAATGATTTCTTTTCCTATGACAGTGCTACGCAGGAAGTGACAATCAAAGGAGTATATGGTGGAGACTCATTGCAGTGCATTGAGCTTGGACAATCAGAAGACGGAAACGATGACTATGGTGTCTGGGTTGATCCTGAAGAGCCAGATCTCAAACCATACTATACAATATTAGAGTTTAATGATGACGGTGCAATTGTATCCTATAAGAAACTCTCAGATGAGGCAGTACAATTTACATTTGATGTTGGTTTGAAAAATGAAGATGGAGAAGTGACAAATAGCCTCACAACAGAAACTAACAAGGTGTTCATTCCGAAGAATTGTACAGCAAAGTTCAGCTACTGGATCACGATCAAAGCAGATGAAGGTAAGATGCCGGTAGAATTCACAAGTGATGGTGTATTGGGAGATATTTTCGCACTGGATCTTACAAGTGCTTCGCCAAAGATTGTAAGCACAGAGGATGACATACTTTCAACAGAAAAAACAGGTTCTACCCAAATTACTTATGAAATTACATCTCCGGAAACAGGAGTTACATTGTTCAAACAGACGTTACCATGTACTTGTTTTGAACTGTCGGTAGAAGGATGTGATTCGCCGTACGGGTGGATTAACATGCTTCCGAAAGAAAGTATGACGCTGAAAGCCAATATTAAAGGATATGAGAGTAAGAAAGTTACATATATGTGGAATTCAATGGCATATAATATTGCCCAGGGTGGATCTACTTGTACGGTAAAAGCACCATCTTCTCTTGGCGAAGGTACAGTAGATATCTCTCCATGTTTTGACGGAGAACCTGTGCAATATTCATACGAGCAAGCTGTGAATGTTAGAAACTGCAAATTAGCTGTTTCCATCAATGATATGAAGACATTTAAGAAAGCAACAGAACCATTAAAGGTAGGAGAAACTTATTGGCTTAACTTGGGTGGTGCAGACTGGGGCTGGAACTATAAGAATGGATCTCATACATTCTATAAGATCAAGCTTTCACAAAACGGTAAAACACTTAACATTGATGACAATGAAAAGGGTTTGAAATCAGATTTTGCCAATATTGGTATTGGTGCCGGCGGAGGTGTACCAAACCGTATCCTGACTCCAAAGAAAGCGGGAACATTGACAATCACCGGAATGATTTACCGCAATGGAAAAGCTTTCAAAACTGTGACAAAAAAGGTTAAGATCACAAACAAAGTTTCAGTTAAGATGACAACTCTTTCCAGCGTGAAAAATGTAAAAGGCAAAAAGATGCTGGTAAAATGGAAAAAGAATACATCCGGAAATGGTTACCAGATCCAGTATTCTACAAGCAGTAAATTTGCCAAAGGAAATAAGACAAAGACAATCAGTAAAAATAGTACAACAAGCTGTACGATCAGTAAACTGAGCAAAAACAAGACATACTATGTACGTATCCGCACTTGTAAGAAAGTTGCGAAAAAGACATACTACTCTGGATGGAGTACTGTAAAAAAAATAAAGATTACAAAGTAAAAGAATGAGATGCGAAAAGGATTTCCAGGAGGTTTCTGGAAATCCTTTTTTGCATATGTGCGCCTAGCGGCGCACGTTTCTAACGGGTTAAAGTTCCGAATCCACCCGATAGTGGGAAGGATATAGCCGACTAACTCATGGACAAATCTCTGGTCTGACGAACAGAAATCTCATATGAGGTTATGCATGGGGGTACCACTGCTTGACATTAATGCGAGAAGTAACATAGTCTATTTAACATGATATATTATGCATTTTGCAAAATGCAAATAAAAGATGAAAACGAAAGGTAGTCAAGGGAGAAAAGGTAGTACTGGTAGAGAAAGGCGCGACCAAGCGAAACGGGGGTGGCGCGGTTATAACAATTGCGAGTGCATTATTGTTGGTATTATAAATGAAAAATAAATGACAGGAAGAGGTGTCAGATGGTTCTGGCATCTTTTTTTATTGCTAGTGATTGTGTTATACTGGACTTGTTTAACTGGAGATAGAACTTAAACTATAAAATAAAGTACAAAACGAAGGAACAGTCATATGAGTGAATATATAACGACTTATACAGGAATACATTTTAAACCGACAGAACCGGAACCGGAGCTAATCCGGGTGGAAGACATTGCGCATGCGCTCTCGATGATTTGCCGGGGAAATGGACATGTGCATACATTCTGGTCGGTGGCAGAACATTGCATCTGTTGTGCGAAGGAAGCGGCAGCCAGAGGTTTGCCGGACCGCATGGTGCTTGCGTGCCTGCTTCATGACGCCAGCGAGTGTTATATGTCGGATGTCCCGACACCTTTTAAGAAGCAGCTCCCGGAGTACGAGGAGCGCGAAGAACGTCTGCTTCGCATGATTTATGAGAAATTTCTTGGCTCGGCATTGACGGAAGAAGAACAGGAGCAGTTAGATGAAATTGATCATGCTCTGGTCTTATATGATCTGGAAGTGCTACTGAAAGAAAAACAGCAGGAGAAGAAGCCGGAGCTTCGCATTGAGCTGGATTATACGGTGTGTTCGTTTGATGTGGCGGAGGCAGAGTATTTGCAGATTTTCAGGAAGTATTATGAAAATCTACAGAGAGACAAAGGAAGATCATGAGTATAAAAAATAAACGGATGAATTATAAAGGAGATATACTATGAACGCAAAACGAGTGATTGCACTTATTGCGGCACTGGCAATACCGGTGCTATATATCATTACAATAATATTATTTATGATGGGAAACGATTATGCCAATCTGTTTCTGGCGGTGTCACTGGGAGGAACATTTTTCCTGACACCGGTCATTTTTCTGCTGACGAGAGTGCCAAAAGATATCGGAGAAGTGAGCGGAAACATTGCAGATATGTTAAAGAAAGATAAGGAAGAGTAACGATGAGTGATTTTACACATTTTAACAAGCAGGGTGAAGCCGTTATGGTGGATGTTAGCGAGAAGAAAGATACAGTAAGGGAGGCAACAGCGTCCGGACGGATACGGATGTCGGAAGAGTGTTACCTGAAAGTAAAAAATGATGATATGAAAAAGGGAGATGTGCTTGGTGTCGCGCGTATTGCCGGAATCATGGGCGCTAAGAAGACTTCCGAGCTGATCCCGCTGTGTCACATATTAAACTTAAGTAAACTGGAAGTGGAATTTATCTTCAATGACAATACTTTTGAAATTGAGACAAGGTGCACAGCGAAGACAACTGGGAAGACCGGTGTGGAAATGGAAGCGCTGACCGGGGTAAATGTCGCTTTGCTTACGATTTATGATATGTGTAAGGCAGTGGATAAGGGAATGGAAATAAATGAAGTACATTTGCTGCGCAAATCCGGTGGCAAAAGTGGAGTGTGGGAGAGACAATGATTGAGATAAACATACAGAAAACATTGGGCAGATTTCATCTGGATATGCATGTGAAAAGTAATAGCAAAAGAATCGGCATCCTTGGCGCAAGTGGCTGTGGAAAAAGTATGACATTAAAGTGTATTGCGGGGATAGAGACACCGGATCAGGGGCAGATTGTACTGGAAGAGCGGATTTTGTATGACAACACTCAGAAGATTAACATCAAACCGCAGAAGAGAAAGATTGGTTATCTTTTTCAGAATTATGCGCTGTTTCCGACGATGTCTGTGCGGAAAAATATTATGGCAGGACTTCGATGCAGCCAGGAAGAGCAGGAAAAAATTGCGGATCAGATGATCGAGAAATTCCAGCTGACCGGATTGGGAAACAGACTTCCGGGGGAACTGTCCGGCGGGCAGCAGCAGCGAGTGGCGCTGGCAAGAATTATGGCATATGAACCGGATGCGATTTTGCTGGATGAGCCATTTTCAGCGCTGGATGAATTTCTGAAAGATAAATTGCAGCAGGAACTGATGGAAATGCTGGAAGATTATCCGGGTACGGTTATTTTAGTGTCTCACAGCAGGGATGAGATTTATCGTTTCAGTGAAGAACTTGTCATTATAGACAAGGGAAAAGTGGTATGCGCCGGAAAGACAGAAGAGATTTTTGCATACCCGGAGTGGAAAGAAGCAGCGAGATTGACCGGGTGTAAAAATATCACGAAAGTAATCCGTGAAGATGCCCATCATTTACAGGTGCCGGCATGGGAAATCTGTCTTGCACTGAAGCAGGAGATATCGGAAGAAATCCAGTACATAGGAATCCGCGCACATGACTTTGTGCCGGTGTGGGATGAGATTTCAGATGAAGGAAAGCGGAATCAGGAGAAAGCGAATGAAAATTTGAATAACAACCGGATCCCGGTGAAAATTGAAAGTGTAGCAAAACTTCCATTTGAGCACAGATTTTTTCTGCGGATATCCGAGAAATGCCGGGAAGAAAATGTAGAAACAGAAGCAAGCGAAAATGTGTGCTGGTTTGTGCAGCGCGACCAGTGGAAAATGCTGGAAGAGCGAGGCCTCCCGGCATGGCTTTATCTCCCGGAGGAGAAGATATTATTATTAAAATAAATATCAGAGTGTTGTAAGTACTTTCTGTTAATTTGCGTTGTATCAGGATTATGCGCCGGGACGCATGTGTGTCTGGCTTGAATCTGGTTTTATTTTATTGGGGAAGGCACTCTCCGACAAGTACACACAATTAAGTGGTGTAGTGCCCTGGAGGAAACGATTGCGTGTTTATAAGGAAAATCGGAGTCTCTGAAATACAAAAAATTTAAGAAGGTGATGGAAAAACAGATGGGAATATTGGATAAAAGAATCGAATGTGTTATCATAAGCATGTAGCGAAAACTTCAAGGATTATGAATATTCGGAGAAGGATTACGTGAGTGCAAAGCACAGAGCGATTTGCATAATTGGATACAGGAAAAGCAAGGTTAAGTATATGAGTGTACAGGGAAATGCAAAGACGTAGCCGGCATGTCCGATAGAGACAACGCTGACATTGAATGGAGATAAATGGAAAGTGCTGATCTTGAGAGATTTGCTGACCGGGACGAAACGGTTCGGTGAATTGAAGAAATCAATTGGAAGTGTGTCGCAGAAAGTTGAGTATTCCCTGATGAAACTTGGGTGGAGCCTGCAGCCGATCCTGGATGCCATGAAAGACTGGGGCGAAGACTATAAGAGCAGTCTGGAGAAAAAATACGAAAATCATAAAAAGGTATGATTTGTCATTGGGAGGTTTTACAATGGAAGAAAAGTGTTACAGTAAAGTACCGGTATTTGAAAATGGAATGGCTCAGCCAGTATTTCCATTTACCGATGGGAAAAGCGGAGAAAAATACGATGCGAAGACATCTGATACTGTGAGATATTGTGTTTATGTTGAATCCGATTATGATATGGACGGAGACGGAAAAAGAGATCTTGTCAAAGCATTGATCCAAGTTCCGCGAAGTGCTGTAGAGGGAAATTATAAAGCACCTGCTTTATTCGAGGCGCGTCCGTATTGTGCCGGTGTGCAGGAAGACGGATATCAGCATATGAAAGATGTAGCGGAGAAGGAATACCGCAAATTTGATATGGAAGAGTTGAATCACAAGGCAGATCCGCGTGTACCGACTGGTTCTGTCAGTGCAATGGAACTGGCACTTAAAGCAGATCCGTCTGACTGGTATTACCCGGATAAAGGGAACAACAACAGTATGGTTTACGAGAATTTAGAGAATTTCAACTATTATCTTGTGCGTGGATTTGCAGTGATTGTCAGCGCAGGATTTGGTGCACTCGGCTCAGATGGATTTAATTTTGTCGGTTCAGATTTTGAAAGAGATGCTTTCAAATGTGTGGTAGAATGGCTGCACGGAGACCGCACTGCTTACGCAGACCGCACAGGAACAACCGAGACAAAGGCAGACTGGTGCAATGGAAAAGTTGCCATGACTGGAAGATCTTATGCAGGAACAATGCCATTTGCAGTGGCAACAACCGGTGTGGAAGGTCTTAAGACAATCGTTCCGGTTGCAGGAATCGCAGACTGGTACACACAGCAGAATATGCAGGGTGCACAGCGTTACTGGCCAAAAGAGATGTTAAATAGTTTTCTGGCTTACTACTGCTCCAGCCGCTATAATGACGAGACATTATCCGAAAAGCAGCTGGATGATATCGCCGCATTTCATCACGAATTAAGTTTGCAGCAGTTAAAATGTGGATTTGACTATGATCCGGAGTTCTGGGGAAGCGGAAATTATCGCTTAAATGCAGAGAAGATCAAATGCAGCGCTCTGATCGTACAGGGATTGAATGATGAGAATGTTTCAACGAAACAGTTTGAAATGATGTACCGTTCTTTCAAACAGGCAGGACAGACGGTGAAGACAATCGTGCATCAGGGACCACATATCACACCGACTATGCCGAATAAAAATTACGGTATTTTGCTCGATGGTCAATTCTATGATGACGTTGTAAATAAATGGATTTCTCATTATCTGTTTGATGTGGAAAATGATGCAGAAGAGATGCCGGAAGTTCTGGCACAGACGAACTATGATCAGAAGAAGTGGGAAACAGAAAAGTCATGGCTCGTAAGTGACAGCATGAAGCTTAACAGCGCTGAATCAGGAGAGGCAGTGATCGATACAGACTGGGAGAAAGCCGGAATCAGTGCAGAAAACTTCGATGACGTGATGGGTATTACATCTACCAACATGGGCAAACGTTATGTGACAGCACCATTTGAGAAAGCTGTTACAGTGCAGGGTACTGTGTGCCTGAAGATGAGAGCTGCATTAAAAGACGGAGATGCGGAATGCGATTTCCATCCGGAGAACAGAAATGATGCAGATACACTTACGATGAAGCTTGGAAACTCAAAAATTTCCGGTAAGATGGATGATGTGGAAGTTGCAGTTCTTCTCTGCGATGTGTGTGATGAGGAATTTGACAGCATTCAGACAGTTGATCCGGAGAGAAATATTGTTCCGGTAGAGGTCGTAAAAGAAGGCGGCATTGTAAATGGCGGAGATCTTCCGGCATTTGATGAAGCTGAATTTAAGACAGTACATAAAAAATACCGTGTGATCACAAGAGCATTTGCAGACCTGTGTAACCCGGAAGCAGGATACGAACCGGAGACAGCGCAGAACAGTATTGAACTTAAAAAGGGTGAATATCACGATTATAACATTTATCTGAATGCGACCAGATATACGGTGCAGCCGGGACATAGCCTTGCGATTGTAATTGCAACAGAAGATCCGGTAAACTGCCTGATCCATAAGACTTACAGTGTTGCAATCGATAATGCATCTGTGAAAGCGGAAGTACCTGTGACAAAAGCAGCAGAGGACAGAACATTAACTCTGAAATAGCAGAAGCGATTGTCTTAGATATGTTATGATGATGTGTTATAAGATGAGATGTAAATGAAAGAGATGCCAGGAAAGTAAGATAATGCTTTCCTGGTAAAAATCAAAGAATATTTTGGAGTTGAGAGTTGCATTTTCGACGGGAATTTGTTAGAATAATTAACCGTATGAAAAATAAATAAAGATTTTGGTATTAATTGGAAACGACACAAGTGTATGCTTGATTAACGAACAACACAAGTGTCTTTTTTGTACCCATTTTAAGAATTTATGAGAGAAAAGGAGAACAAACAATGCCAAAAACTTTATTTCAAAACATTTTTTTTACACTGATGATGTCATTTTTGATGGTCTACGTCATGGTCTGTTACAATATCGCACTGAACATGGGTGGAATGAGCAATGAAATTTTCCTGATGGCTTTTGGAGAAATGAAAATCATGTGGCCGGTTGCATTTTTACTGGAGTTCTTTGTAGTAGATAAGATGGCACATGCACTTGCGTTCCGTATTGTGACACCGAAGGACAGACAGATTGTAATCGTGCTTGCAATTTCTGCAATGATCGTATGCATTATGTGTCCGGTTATGAGTCTGATCGCGACAGTACTTTTCAAAAATGCAGGAGCAAATGTGCTTGCAACATGGTTTGAAACAACATTTTTTAATTTCCCGGTTGCATTATTCTGGCAGATTTTTTACTGCGGACCGTGTATTCGTTTTATTTTTGGAAAATTATTTCCGGAAAAGGAAAATGCATCAGATGCAGTAGGTGCGGAATCATAGAGAAATGTTATAATTAAGAAATACAACGGGGCTGTCGCGCTAGTAATCATTAAAGCGCCAGCCCCGTTTATTAATGTATGATTATATTATTTGCCAAGTGCGAGTTTACCCATTGCATCTGCCTGAAGGATAGCATCATACAGTTCAACCGGCTGTACGTCGCCGGCAAGATTGTGGATGGTTTCACCTGGTACACAAGCATTTTTGGCGATTGTTTCAACCTGTTCTGCAGCAGTAACTCCAATTTCTTCAAGTGTAACAGGAAGACCGACTTCCATACAGAAATTCTGAACTTCTTCAAATTCTTCTTTTGGAACACCTTCCAGAATAAGCTGAACCAATGTTCCGAGTGCAACGCAGCAGCCGTGGTCGGCATGTGCGATTCCAAGAGAAGTTACACCATTGTAGAAAGAGTGTGCAGCGGCACAGTTTACATTATCAGCACCAACACCGGAAAGATATACATTTGCCTCTACAATATTCTCCAAAGCAGGAGTAACAGCATGTACTTTGCATGCTTCTACAGCCTGTTTACCATATTCACGAAGTGTGTCATAACACAATCTTGCAAGTGCTTGACCGGCTCTTGTGATTCCAGTACCTTCCAGACTGGCAGATTCAGTACGGATAGAAGCACGACCTTCAAAATAAGTTCCGAGTGCATCGCCCATTCCTGCAATGAGGAATTTTACCGGCGCATTGGCGATGACCGTCGTATCAACCATGACTGCATCCGGGTTAGTAGGATAGAATAAATATTTATCAAAACTATGATCGTCGTTGTAAATAACGGAAAGTCCGGTACATGGTGCATCAGTTGCAGCAACCGTAGGAACAATAACGATATGTTTTCCTGAATAGTATGCAGTTGCTTTTGCTGTATCGACTGCACTTCCACCTCCGACAGCAACAACAGTGTCTATTTTGTCTTCTTTTACAATGTCTTGCATTTTGGCTATTTCACTTTTGCTGGAAATGCCGCCGAAAATTTCATAACGTCTGTAGTCGTCTAAATCTCCAAAACTCTGCTCGATTTTATCGTGGCAGGCTTTATATCCGCTCCGGGAACAGACAAATAACCATCTTTTTCCCATATAGCCCATTTCTTCCTGAAACTTCAAAAGTGCATCTCTGCCCTGTACATATTTGAGTGGTTCACGCATTGCTCTAAGTCTCTCCATCATGATCAGTTACCTCCTGAAATTATATATATCTTTTTGTTGCCGTCTATAGTATAGCATAATTTCAAAAAAGTGTGATAATTTTTTAACATATTAATTAAAAAAATAACAATGAGTTTAATGTGATAAAGTGTTAAATTTGGGACGGGGATTTTCTAGAAAATCCCCGTCCCAAATTTAGTTTTACTGCATCTCTTCTGTATAGATTGAATAGACTTCTTTCTGATTAATCAGTTCCTCCAGAGTTTCTTTATCCGTAACGGTTGCGTATCCATAGATGTGAAGTCCGTGTTTCTTCACATAGGATTTCGCCTGTGCAAGTATTCCGGCATTAAAAGTTCCGGTATTACCGGATTCGGACATCATCTGTACAAATTTTTCCTGATCGGTAAGGTAATTTAAAAGGCTCAGAAAATGCTGCTTCGCATATTTTCCTTTGTATAGATTTTTAATTGCACTATCTGCTTCATCAATCCAGCCATCTTTATTGATCTTACATCCCGGAAATAAATTAGGATATTTCTTATCATTCCATACAATCGGACTGAAAGAAGAAGGATTGCATACGAAACCGATATTTGGGGTATGGAGTGTATAGGATGGATCACCATCTAAAGAATCAAATGCATTTGTCTGCACACCGCACCATACTTCGTTGATCTTCTGCTTTTGAATATATTTTGCAAAAGAAGGATAATCCATAATATTTTCCAGAGATACATAAGCTAAGTACATTTTACGTGAATCCAGATCTTTGATGTAAGCTTTTGAATCTTCTTTGTTTCCACCGGCGCTTGTGGAAATAGATTCGTCTTCTTTCAAATCTGCAACTTTTTCCATGTATGCAACATTTTCAGAAGCAGAAGAGGTTTTTGACTTTGCATCTGCCTGATTCCAGAAAAATGAATTGCCGACTGGCGTTTTTAAAACATTGCTGTCATAGTAATGGATTTTTCCGCGTGTAATATAACCGGAGACATCTGTCATCGTTCCGGTCATGCTGAAAGTCTGTGGAATTGTAAAATTATAATCGCCATATCCTTTTGCTTCCACAGTGGCAGAAACTCTGCGCTTACCCGGAAGAAACAGTTCTGTGTAAGCTGCCATATCCCGGCTGAACTGTGTCTGGGTGGATTGACCGGCCTTGGCTTCTTTGGCAGGATTATAATAAAATCTGGAAACGACTGACGGCAGGCAAAATTGTATAAATAACACCAGTACAAGTGTGACTGTAAGCACAGCGAGTCCAAGTTTGCGGAAAGCACTTCGGATAGAGCGGTTGACGACTTTGATAAAATCGGTATCGTCTTTTTCCGTAAATACATCGCTTAATTCCGGAATTTCCTCTTTTTCATAAAGATAATCACCAATAGCTTCCTGACGCTCAATGTCCTGTTCTATTTTTTTTTGCTGTTCCAGCTCAAGTTCGCCGGCTTTATATAATTCAATTAATTCACGATAAGTCATCTTGTTCCCTCCTGATATGATATAAGATATTTTTTGAGCTCTTTTTTCGCACGATAGGCAAGCATTTTCACGCTGCCGGTAGTGAGTCGTAGCATGGCGGCAATTTCTTTCTGGGAAAAATCTCCAAAATATTGTAAAAGAATGACTTCTTTCTGCTGTCCTTTTAAATGGTGGATCGCTTCCCAAAGCTGTTTTGTCCCTTCTTTTTGTAAAATTTCTTCCAGAACATCCTTCTTGATAAAATATTCCGAAACAGGAGCTACATCTTCTGTATGGATTGCCTCCAGTGATGCAAGAGTTTTTGCTTTCTTATAATAATTGTAGTAAAGATTTCTCGCTACCATATAAAGCCAGGCACGCATATTGGTGTGAGAATCCTTCAGCGAAAGCCAGGCTTTTAAAAATGTATCCTGCAAAATATCGTCAGTTACAGTGCAGTTTGAACTGAGTGAATAGATGTAAAGATACAGTTCTCTGTAGTAGCGTTTATACAGTTGTTCCAGTAAATACTTGTTCAGATCCTCACCCCCTCACTTTCATACTTGAGATATCCGTAGCTTTCTTAACTATATAACAATTTTGCTTTAAAGAGGTAACGATTTTGTTTAATATTTTTTGGGGGTATCATTTTATGGTATAATAAGACTGAATTTTGGTCTAAAATATGGATAAAAAATGACATTGAAGATAGAGAGGATGAAATGGGAGGTTTTCACATGTTTCGGAAAAATGTGAGCGCAGGAAAGGTTAATTTTATTGTATTTATTATATTTGTATTTATTCTGGGTGGAAGTGTGGAATTGCAGATAAATATGAATAAAAAAAGTGTCAGAATGGCATGCAGTATGGTGCTGGACCAGGCGGAATCTGTAATTGATAAAAATGCTGGTGATGGAGCGGACATTACAGAATTTATTTCTAAAATGCCATTCACAGAGACAATGACAATTTACATATGGGAAGATGACGGGGCGAGTTTTCTTCCGCTTCCGAAGAAGGAAGGAGTCCGGTTAAAGAAGACAGATAAGATTGAAAAAGAATGGAATTATCTGGTTAGTGAGAAATATAAAAATTACAATCTTGCGGTGACATATCCGTTAAAGAAAGCCAATGTGAGCGTTCCGGGGACAACGGCGCTCCTAGGTCTGGCACTTATGGCGGCGCTTATCATTATCAATATTGTAATAGCGCAGGCATTTAAAGCACAGGAAAAGAGTAAAAGTGAACTGCAGGATACAAACAATATTCTGGAAACTGCAGGATTTGGAATATGGTATATCCGCCTAATGGAAGGAAAAAAGCCGCGGATGTATGCAAATCCGAAGATGAAAGAGGTACTTGGAATCGAGGGACAGTTTTTATCAGAGGAAGAAGTTTATGATTTCTGGTATTCCCGTATCCCGGAGAAAGCAGTACAATCTGTGCAGGACAGTGTGCAGGAAATGCTGGATGGAAATGTTTCAGAAAATACTTATCAATGGGAGCATCCGGATAAGGGCATGATCTATGTGCGTTGCGGTGGGGCATGTTATGAAAAAGGAGAAAAAGAACAGGTGTTAGGCGGTTATCACAGTGATGTTACGGCAATTGTCACAGAAGATGAGCGCAGACAGAGAGAACTTCGGGAAGCCAAAGAAGCAGCAGAACGCGCAAATGTAGCAAAGACAAGCTTCCTGTCGCGCATGAGTCACGATATCAGGACTCCGTTAAATGGAATTATCGGGCTGATCCGTATTAATGAAAAACACGAAAATGATAAAGAACTGGTAAAAGAGAATTATAAGAAGATCATGATTTCAGCAAATCATCTGTTATCGCTGATCAATGACATTTTACAGATGAGCAAGCTGGAAAATGGAGAAGTGAACCTGATGCATGAAGCACTTGATCTTCATCAGCTTTCGCAGGATGTTCTGAATATGATTGATCTGCGTGCGTCCGAGGCAGGAATTACATTAGAATATGAACGGTCGATGGACGAAGTGAAATATCCATATGTATATGGAAGCGCTCTGCATCTTCGCCAGATTTTCCTGAACATATACAGTAATTCAATCAAATATAATACACTTGGTGGCAGAATTACGACGAAAATGCGCTGTGCCAGCATGGAAAATGGCATTGTAACATACCAGTGGACAATCTCTGACACGGGAATCGGAATGACTGAAGAATTTCTGGAGCATATATTTGAACCATTTGCACAGGAACATTCCGATGCGAGAAGTATTTACAAAGGAACGGGGCTTGGAATGGCGATTGTAAAATCACTTATTGATAAGATGAACGGAACGATTGAAGTTTCAAGCAGAGAAGGAGTCGGCAGTATATTTGTGATCACGCTTCCTTTTGAGCTGGCAGAGGAATCTGAGGTGAAAAAATCCGAAGAACTTCCGATTGATGGAACGATTGATGGGTTGTCATTGCTACTCGCTGAAGATAATGAATTAAATGCGGAAATTGCAGAATTACAATTGAAAGAAGCAGGAGCAGACGTTACAATTGTCAGAGATGGACAACAGGCGGTAGATTTATTCATAGAAAAACCGGAAGGAACATTTGATGCAATCCTAATGGATATTATGATGCCGGTAATGGACGGACTGTCTGCAACTCGTGTGATTCGTGTGTTAGACCGGGAAGATGCTAAGACGATTCCGATCATTGCGATGACAGCAAACGCATTTGCGGAAGATGCGAGAAGAAGCATGGAAGCGGGAATGAACGCACATCTCGCAAAGCCATTGGATATGAAAAAAGTTATATTAACCATTCAAAAATGTTGTGATAATAAAAAGTAGAGTGATGTTCGGATATAGGAAAAAGAAATATACAGAACGAAAAGGAAAGGCTTAGTATAGATACGGAAAAAAGAAAAGGAACAATTAATTATCAACAGCCTATTGACGAGATATATTAAACATGGCTGGATGTTTATTCCTGTTTTAATTTGAATATAAAGAGCATATAATTAGAAAAGAAAAATATTGACATTAACAGGAACTTTCTATATAATAATGAAATTGTGAAAGTGTCTTTATTTGTGCCTGAACAGGCAGAATAATGAATAAAAATAACAGATTTATGAATATGTATACCAAAGTTGCAAGTATAAAAGAAAAGGAGTAAAAGCATAATGGAAGCAAAGAAGAGATTACTTACTTATGCAGGATTGAAGGCGCTGGAAGACGAGCTTGAGAATCTGAAAGTTGTAAAACGTAAAGAAGTTGCCGGAAAAATCAAAGAGGCAAGAGAGCAGGGAGACCTGTCTGAGAATGCAGAGTATGATGCAGCAAAAGATGAGCAGAGAGACATAGAAGCAAGAATCGAAGAGTTGGAAGGCATTTTAAAGAATGCAGAAGTTGTTGTAGAAGATGAAGTAGATTATGATAAAATCAACGTTGGATGTACTGTAAAAGTATTTGATATTACATTTGATGAAGAGATGGAATTCAAGATTGTAGGTTCTACAGAGGCTAACAGTCTGGAAGGTAAGATTTCCAATGAGTCACCGGTAGGACATGCTCTGATCGGTAAGACAGTGAACGATGTCGTAGAAGTAGAGACACAGGCAGGAATTATGCAGTACCGTGTACTGGATATCAGTCGCTCAAACTAATTTAGAAGATGACAATCCAACCCCTCAGAGACTGAGGGGTTTAGTCGCATAAAAGGGAAGGAGAAAAGAATGGGAGAGCAGAAGAAGACACAGGAACCGGATTTAAATCAGTTAAAGAAAGTCCGCAGAGAGAAACTCGCCGATTTACAGGCTAATGGAAAGAATCCATTTGAGATTACAAAGTATGATGTGACATGTCACGCTGCTGATGTGAAAGACAATTATGAAGAGATGGAAGGAAAACACGTAACACTTGCGGGACGTATCATGCAGAAACGTGTTATGGGAAAAGCTTCTTTCTGTAACATTCTGGATCAGAGTGGAAACATTCAGTCTTATGTTGCAAGAGACAGCATTGGAGAAGAAGAATACAAAGATTTCAAGAAGATGGATATCGGAGATATCGTAGGACTGGAAGGTGAAGTCTTCAAAACAAAAACAGGAGAGATTTCTATTCATGCCTCTGCTGTAAAACTGTTATCTAAGAGTCTTCAGATCCTTCCGGAAAAATTCCATGGACTGACCAATACAGATACACGTTATCGTCAGAGATATGTGGATCTGATCATGAACCCGGAAGTACGTGACACATTTATCAAGAGATCCAAAATTATCGCATCTATCAGAAATTATCTGAATGGCCAGGGATTCCTTGAAGTTGAGACACCAATGCTGGTACAGAATGCCGGTGGTGCAGCAGCAAGACCGTTCGAGACACATTTCAATGCACTGAACGAAGACCTGAAACTTCGTATTTCTCTGGAGCTGTACTTAAAGAGACTGATTGTCGGTGGTATGGAGAGAGTTTATGAGATTGGACGTGTATTCCGTAATGAAGGCCTGGACACAAGACATAACCCGGAATTTACGCTGATGGAGTTATACCAGGCATATACAGATTACAATGGAATGATGGATCTGACAGAGAACCTGTATCGTCATGTTGCACAGGAAGTTCTCGGAACAACTAAGATTGTTTACAAAGGAATCGAGATCGACCTTGGTAAGCCGTTTGAAAGAATTACAATGATCGATGCTGTTAAGAAATATGCAGGTATCGACTGGAATGAAGTTGAGACAGAAGAAGATGCGAAG
Organism: Dorea sp. AM13-35; assembly: GCF_003473885.1. Classification (NCBI taxonomy): domain Bacteria; kingdom Bacillati; phylum Bacillota; class Clostridia; order Lachnospirales; family Lachnospiraceae; genus Dorea; species Dorea sp. AM13-35. The sequence goes on along the minus strand of NZ_QUCZ01000003.1, from coordinate 102,761 downwards.
AAGTTAGCTGACGAGCATCATATCGAATACGAAGCAAGACATAAGAAAGGTGATATCTTAAGCCTCTTCTTTGAGGAGTATGCTGAGAAACACCTGTTACAGCCAACATTTGTTATGGATCATCCGATCGAGATTTCTCCACTTACAAAGAAGAAACCGGAAGACCCGAATTATGTAGAACGTTTTGAGTTCTTCATGAATGGATGGGAGATGGCAAATGCGTACTCTGAGTTAAATGATCCAATCGACCAGAGAGAGCGTTTCAAAGCACAGGAAGAACTGCTTGCACAGGGTGACGAGGAAGCAAACACAACAGATGAAGACTTCCTGAACGCACTGGAGATCGGTATGCCGCCTACAGGTGGTATCGGATTTGGTATCGATCGTATGTGTATGCTGCTTACAGGCGCAGAAGCAATCCGTGATGTATTATTATTCCCGACAATGAAGTCCTTAGATGGTGTAAATAAGAAAAATGATGTAAATAATACAGCTTCTGAAGCACCTGAAAAAAATGTAAAAACTGAGTCTGAAAAGATTGATTTTTCTAAGGTAAAGGTAGAGCCTTTATTTGAGGAAATGGTAGACTTTGATACATTCAGCAAGTCAGATTTCCGTGCGGTAAAGGTTAAAGAGTGTGTTGCAGTACCGAAGTCAAAGAAACTGTTACAGTTTACTCTTGATGACGGAACAGGCACAGACAGAACCATTTTAAGCGGTATTCATAGCTTTTATGAGCCGGAAGAACTGGTTGGAAAGACTCTTATTGCTATCACAAATCTTCCACCGAGAGCTATGATGGGCATTGACTCTTGCGGTATGCTCCTCAGTGCTATTCATGAAGAAGAAGGCGAAGAAAAGCTTCATCTTCTGATGGTTGATGACCACATTCCAGCAGGTGCAAAGCTCTATTAAGATGATGTAAAGATGTACCGTTTTACCGAATAGACGGGACGTACTTCATTTGATAAAAAACTAAAAAAACAGCGATTTACATCAAACTTACATCAATTGATGCAGAAATCGGTGCAAGCAAGAAAAAATCGCATAATTAGTGCAATGAGTGGGCAATTCCAATCGGAGTTGCCCATTTTTAAAACAAACAGAAATACAAATCAGAGTTTGTGATGGTAGATAATATGGAATGGTTTAATGTTTTTGGGCTGATTTTTATTGCAGTCATTATGATACCCAATGTTGTATTTGCGATTAAGTGCAAAGATGGATTTGATAATAAGTGGAATAATAAATATGTTGAGGTCACAGAACAAGTAGGGAGATTGGGTTGTTTCGGATTCATGATAATCAATATTCCGGGAACTTGGTTCGGGTGGTGGTCTGACGAAGCATTTGCACTATATCTGATTGTAGATACCATATTGGTAATGCTTTATTGTGCTATTTGGATTATATGTTTTAAGAAAAACAGCGTTTTCAGAGCATTAGCACTTTCTATTATTCCTTCAATGTTGTTCTTATTTAGTGGGATTATGAGTAGGTCAGTGCTATTGATTATTGCATCAGTATTATTTGCACCAAGTCATATTGTGATTTCATATAAAAATGTAAAATGATATTTACAAATTCAAGTTTGTTAAATTGGAAAATTAGAATTTATATATAAAGGAGAATATTGATGAAACTGTTTTTATGTTCGCACTTTTCAAGTGTAGGAAGTCTGATAAAGGAAGAAATTGAAAATAAAAAAGTCGCATTTATTCCAACAGCTTCGCTGCGTGAAGGCTACACCGGTTATGTCGGCTCGGCTCGAAAATTATTCAAAAAGTTGGGAGCAATCGTAACTGAAATTGATATTTCAACGGAGGCTTATTCAACGATACAGTCTGTTTTTGAAGATGCGGATGTGATATATTTTACCGGCGGAAATTCTTTTTTCCTTATAGACCAGCTCCGTAAAACGGGAACGGATGAGCTGTTGAAAAAAGAATTGGCAAAGGGAAAACTGATGATTGGTGAATCGGCAGGTGCGATTATATGCGCTCCAAGCATCCAATATATCGAGCAAATGGATGAAAAGCCGGAGGACTACTCACAAGAAGATGATGCAGGGCTTGATTTGATTGATTTCTATGTTCTTCCGCATTATCTTACAGCACCATTTAAGAAAGTTACCGAGAAAATAATGACTGAATTTTCGGATTTGAATCTATGCCCTATTAACAACCATCAGGGAATTGTAATTGATGGTGAAGGTTCAAAGGTTATTTGCAAAGACTAATTTGAAAAATCCTTTTTTTGAAACTGGAAAATCGGAAGCTGAGGAGATAGACTATTGAGAACATATGAGAATAAAGACGAGCTTAAAAACGAGATAAATAAAAGCTTTGCAAAGTATATTTCAGAATTTAATGATATTCCGGAGCATTTAAAAGATAAGAGAATTGATGAGGTCGATCGAACTCCGGCAGAAAATCTTGCTTATCAGGTTGGCTGGACAACTCTTGTTATTAAATGGGAATCAGACGAAAGAAAGGGTATTCCTGTCAAAACTCCTTCGGATAATTTTAAGTGGAATCAGCTTGGCGAATTATATCAATGGTTCACAGATACGTATGCTCAGCTGTCACTGCAAGAATTGAAAGACAGATTGAATGAGAATATCAACTCTATTTATGTAATGATTGATTCTCTGAGTGAGGAAGAATTATTTAAACCACATATGAGAAAATGGGCTGACGAAGCAACTAAAACAGCTGTCTGGGAAGTATACAAATTCATACATGTTAATACAGTTGCTCCGTTCGGAACTTTTAGAACCAAGATTAGAAAATGGAAAAAGATTGCACTATAACTTCCAGTTTGCCAACTTGCCCTTTGAGAGAGGAGAAATCCCTTTCCCAAAGGGCTTTTTCTATTTATACGGATATTCGCAAACTACAAGATAAAGCCAAAACTTCATATACTCTAAGCACAAGGAGGTTGAGGTTTGGCTATGAACAACAGTTTAGCAGAAGTACACCCAGAGCTTATTACGGAATGGTCGGAGAAGAATTTACCGCTTACACCTGATGATATTACCTTTGGTTCAAATAAAAAAGTATGGTGGAAAGGTACTTGCGGACACGAATGGCAAACAAGCGTTAAGGCTCGTTCTAATGGAGAAAAATGTCCGATATGTTCCGGTGCGAGAGTGATTGCAGGTATTAACGATTTGGCGACATTAGAGCCGTTACTGGCAAAGCAGTGGTCAAAAAAGAATAAGATAAAACCGACAGAGGTTTCTATTGGTTCTCATAAGAAAGTGATATGGAGATGTAAAAAAGGTCACGAGTGGGAAGCTGTCGTTAAAAGCAGGACAATAAATAAAACGGGTTGCCCGTATTGCTCTCATAATAAAGTGTTGGCAGGATTTAATGACCTTGCAACGCTTCTGCCGGATATAGCTGCCGAGTGGTCGGACAGAAATTATCCGTTACTTCCAACTCAGGTTACGGTCTTTGCCAATCGTAAGGCGTGGTGGAAGTGTAAGGATTGCGGCAGAGAGTGGAACACCCTTATTTCTACCCGTTCCGGTGGGAGTAAATGCCCGTATTGCAGTGGGTACATATTCTCGAAAGGGTTTAACGATTTGCAGACAACACACCCTGAAATTGCTTCGGAGTGGTCGGAGAAGAACTTGCCTTTGAAACCTGATGAAGTAAATGCAAAGTCGAGGAAAAACGTCTGGTGGAAGTGCAGAAAATGCGGTAATGAGTGGAAATCCGTTGTCAATGCCCGTGTGAAAGGTACGGTATGCCCCGTTTGTGCAGAGAGAGAAGTCCTTGCCGGATATAATGATTTGGCGACAACGGACAGTCAGCTTCTCAGTGAATGGGATTATGAACAGAATAAATTGAAGCCGACAGAGGTATCACGAACTTCAGCAAAGAGAGCGTGGTGGAAATGCAGGCACGGTCATTCATGGAGTATGAAGATAAATGAAAGGACGATATTGAATAAAGGCTGCCGAATTTGTGAGCAAGAATATTTATCTCTATTTCCTGCTTTGGCTGTCAGCTATTATTCTAATAAGAAAGGTTTGAAAGCAGAACTTGGTTCTGACCGATTGCTTGGAGTTCCGCTTGAAACATACATACCTTCAGAAAAGTTGGCTATTGAGTCAGGAAGTGCTGACGAGAATATAGAAATAATGAAAGCATATATGTGTGAGCAACGAGGAATAAGACTGATTAAACTGCCGATGAAAGGCACTGAACTGGATTATGCCGACAGCCTAAAAAGAGCTTTTCAGAACGTACATATATTTATTTCTTCTGATACAGAGGAAGATGTAGAGATAATCAAAAATACATTTGAAAGATGGAGGGACAGCCAATGAGAGAGAAAACCTATCATCTATACTTAAATGAAGAAGAACGAAGCCGAGTGATACAATCGCTCATTGAACTGAAGAACAATTTAGCAGCTCAGGGACGATACACCGATGCAGTAGATGATGTCCTCTGCAAAGTGCTTGAAGCAAAGAAAAAGAAATTGAAAATTGAATACATTTAGAACGTGTTTTGCCGTCTGTTTCCTAACCGGAGCAGGCGGCTTTTTTTATTTCAAAAAATTTTTCAAAAAAATTTTCGGAAAAGCGGCGATTTTGGGTGTGCATTTCATACCCCTTTGTCCAAATGAGTGAAGGGGTTCATTCCAGATAGCAAAAACGGAAGCCTTTTCGCTTGAAAATTGAATAAGTCATTCACTAAGACTTTATTTCTGATGATAGCCACTTTAGCAGGTACGCCGTGATTTCTGTATTTCAGAATAGCGAGAATTCCGGCTATGAGTATCAGGTTGCTCCTGATATGGCGATGACAGTCAGAATGATAATGATACTTCTCTACGGAGCTGGCGGAGTACCCGGCAGAGGTTAGAATCCTATGATACAGATAAGCAGTCTGTTCCTTAGTGACTTCCCATAAGCATTTTGCTTGGCAAGGGGTGTTGAGAACAAATATTGCTATGACCGATTAGGAAATGAGTCGGTCAGGTACATAGCCATAATGCGGTGGCTATGAATTTCAGAAAGGAGGGCAAAAAGAAGTGTCAAACTGCAAAACGATTTCCGTATGTAACCAGAAAGGCGGAGTCGGAAAGACCACCACAACAGTTAATCTCGGAGTCGGGCTTGCAATGCAGGGCAAGAAAGTATTGCTCATAGACGCAGACCCGCAGGGCGATTTAACAACTTGTCTTGGTTGGCAGGATACAGACGGTTTGGGTATCACGCTTGCAACAAAACTCACAGATGTAATCAATGAAACGATGACAGACCCTATGGTTGGTATCCTGCATCACGAAGAAGGTGTTGACCTTGTTCCGGCAAACCTTGAGCTTTCAGCAATGGAATTTAACCTTGTAAACGCAATGAGCAGAGAAACTACACTCAAGAATTATTTGTGTCAAGTGAAAAACAGATATGATTATGTAATTATAGACTGTATGCCTTCACTTGGTATGGTTACTCTCAATGCTTTATCGGCGGCAGACAGTGTTATCATTCCGGTTCAGGCTCAGTATTTGCCGGCAAAGGGTATGACACAGCTTGTGCAGACCATTTCAAAAGTAAAGAAGTATATCAATCCGGATATTAAGATAGACGGTATGCTGCTTACTTTGGTGGATAGCCGAACAAACCTTGCAAAGAGTACGGTGGAAGCACTCATGGCGAATTTCGGTAATCAGATAAGAATGTATCGAACACAAATCCCGATTGCCGTAAAAGCCGCTGAAACTTCTTCCAAAGGCAAAAGCATTTATGCTTATGAGCCAAACAGCACAGTGTCTAAGGCATACGCTGAATTTACAAAGGAGGTGTTAGCCGATGGCAGGAAGAAAGAGCGACTTCACTCTCACGAAGCTCGATGATTTATTTACCACGCAGGCACAGAGAGATGAAGAACAGCTTTCAAAAATCCGAGATATTCCGTTAGAGCTGATTGATGATTTCCCAGACCATCCGTTTAAGGTCAGGGACGATGAAGATATGATGCAGCTTGTGGAGAGTGTCAAGGAAAGAGGGGTTATTACTCCGGCAACGGTAAGGCAGAAAGAGGACGGCAGATACGAACTTGTTTCAGGACACAGACGAAAGCGAGCTTGTGAACTGGCAGGATTTGAAACCTTGAGAAGTGAGATTGTAGACCTGAACAGAGATGAAGCGACCATTTTAATGGTTGAGAGTAATTTTCAGAGGTCAGAGATATTGCCGAGTGAAAAAGCCTTTGCGTATAAAATGCGTTTGGAAGCAATGAAAAGACAAGCAGGCAGACCAAGAAAAGAAAATGTGTCCCCAGTGGGGACGAATTTACGAACCGATGAACAAATTGCACAGGAAACAGGGGACAGCAGAAATCAGATACACCGATATGTGCGTCTGACAAACCTTGTTTCTGAACTGCTTGAATTTGTTGACGAGGGGCGTATTAAAATGCGTCCTGCCGTAGAGCTTTCCTATCTTGATGAAGATTGCCAGCGTGATGTGGTTGATGAAATCGACCTGAATGATGCTACCCCGTCACACGACCAGACAATCCGTATGCGAAAGTTATTCAACGAGGGCAACCTTACAACCGAAGCAATCCACGCTGTTATGTCTGAGGAAAAGCCGAACCAAAAGGAAAAAATCGTGTTGAGGGGTGACAGAGTAAGACAGCTTATCCCGAAAAACATTCCCGTCAGTCAGACGGAGGATTTTGTTTGCAAAGCATTGGAGCATTACAACAAGTTTTTGCGTAATCGTGCAGAACGTGACAGCAGATAGCCGGAGTTACAGTTCCCCTTTCTCACACTCTAACCCCTTAGTTATACTTCTACCTACCGAAAACGATATATATTATCTCACTTGAATATAAGTATCTCAAAGTATATGTCTATCTCTAAGGGGCAATCGCACAATATGAACGGACTGGAGGTGTATGGTAAAATGAAAAATTAACGAAAAATCCGCATTTGTTTTTCGGCAGGTAAATCTTGTCGTAAGAGAAAATCCACAAAGGCACATCGTAGAGATACGGTGTGTTTTTCAATTTTTACAGGAGGAAACGCAATGATAAAGTCAAAATTCAAAAGAGTCACGTCGCTTTTCTTGGCGACCCTTATGTGTGTGACCACTTTTGCAGGCATTGGCTCGACAACAGCATATGCTGCTTCGGGAGAAAAAGCCGATGTTTATATGGTCGATTTCCCTCGTGATGGCGATGCTAATTACGATGGGGTATGGGGACACAGCAATTTGACCTTGAAAAATGGTTGGCATACCGGACGTTCCAATTTTACCAATCTTAAGGCTATTGGCTCATACTCAGGCAATGTTGCTTATTGTATTGAGCCGGGAATTTCGCTCAAGGTCGGTCAGACAATGAATAAGTATGACGAAAATTATTTTAATAACCTTGCAGCCAATGGGGTTATTTCCGGAGATGAAATACGTCTTTTCGTTGGTCGTATTTTACAGTATGGCTATCGTGGGAGAATCTCGACTTCTTGGAGGTCACAGAATGAAGCGGCAGCAAACAGCATTGCACAGGCTTATGCTACACAGCTTCTTATCTGGGAAACTGTTATCGGAGAGCGTGATGCGAACTTCAATCATGTAGCAGCCAGTGGTTGCAGCAATGTGAAAGATGTCATCAATGCAAAGCATCCGCTCCGCAATAAGATTTTCAGTTATTACAACAGTATGGTGCAGAGTGTACAGAACCATGCGACCATACCGAGTTTTTGTAATAAATCATCCGGTTCGGCAAAGACAATAGAACTTGAGTGGAACGGAAGCAAGTACACAACTACTCTGACAGATTCCAATAATGTGCTGTCCAAATATAATTTCAAGGCAAACATCAGTGGAGTAAGTTTTTCAGTGAATGGTAACAAACTTACGGTTTCTATGGATACAGCACCGAGTAAGGAATTTACCATTACCGCAACCAAGAAAAATGCAGTCCGCAGAGGTGTGGTTGTATGGTCAGAGGGCAAACACGGTCAGAATTCCAGTGTGCAGGATGTTGTCAGCTATGCTCAGGAAGTAAGCGACAGTATCAACGGTTATGTGAAGATGAAAGTCAGCTATGGTTCTTGTCAGATTGTAAAGACCAGTGAGGACGGCAAGGTTGACGGTATTAACTTCACGATTACCGGAAACGGTATCAATCAGACGGTTACAACAGCTAATGGCGGTAAGTTCCAGATTGATAACCTTATGCCGGGTATCTATACTGTAACCGAGCAGGCATACGATAAGTACGAGCCGCAGGAAACACATAGAGTTACTGTTGTGGCAGGGCAGGTTGCAAAGGTCACTTTCAATAACAAATTGAAGCGTGGCGACCTTCAGGTAGTGAAGTCCTCAGAAGATAACCTTGTTGAAGGTGTGAAGTTCCATCTTTACGGTACTTCTCTTTCCGGTGATACTGTTGACCAGTATGCAGTTACAGACAATAACGGTGTGGCAACTTTTAAAGATGTGCTTATCAGTGGTTCTGAACCATATACCCTTGAAGAAGTAGACACAGCTATCCGTTATGTTGTGCCGAAAAATCAGACTGCACCAGTGAAGTGGAAAGAAGTAACCACAAGAAACTTCAACAATATTTTGAAGAAATTTACTGTAACAGTAACAAAGAGCGACGCAGAGAAAGGCGAAGCACAGGGCAATGCCAAACTTTCAGGAGCAGTTTACGGTATCTATAAGGGAGAAACGCTTGTTGATAAGTATGTTACTGATGAAAACGGTCAGTTCACTACCAAAGAATATGTTTGTGATACCGACTGGACAATCCGTGAAATTACACCGAGTGAAGGCTATCTCCTTGATAAGACCATTCACAAGGTAGGTGCAGACCCGAAACTTTATGAGGTGGAACACAACCTTACTTCCAATGATGTAACCGAGCAGGTAATCAAAGGTAACGTGGCTATCATTAAACACACTGATGATGGAGAAACAAAGATTGAAACTCCTGAAAAGGGTGCTTCCTTTGAGATTTATTTGAAATCTGCCGGAAGCTATGACGCAGCCAATAAAGACGAGAGAGATACTATCGTTTGCGATGAAAATGGCTTCGGTCAGACAAAAGATATGCCGTATGGTATTTATACCGTACACCAGACTTCCGGTTGGGAAGGCAGAGAGATGATGGATGATTTTGATGTGTTCATTTCACAGAACGCACAGACCTACCGTTATCTTATCAATAACCGTAACTTCGAGAGCTTTGTCAATGTAGTCAAGGTGGACGCAGAAAGCGGAAAGAGTATTCCGTATGCAGGAGCAGGATTTAAGATTTACGACCCGCAGGGCAATCAGGTCAAAATGACCTTTACTTATCCGACACCAACCACGATTGATGTGTTCTATACCGACGCAAATGGTTCTCTTGTCACACCTGAGAAACTGGATTACGGCAAGGGATATTCTATCGTAGAGGTACAAGCTCCATATGGATATGTACTTGATGATACTCCGGTATATTTTGATATTACCGAAGAAAATTCCACAGAGGAAGGCGGCGTAACTGTTGTGAAAGTCAATAAGCCGAATATGGCACAGAAAGGTACTATCATGGTTGAAAAGACCGGAGAAGTATTTAGCGGTGTCAATGTAAGTGGTTCTGAGGACAGTGATGTTATCTATCAGCCTGTTTATGAAGTGGCAGGACTTGAGGGTGCAGTTTATGAAGTCCGTGCTGCGGAAGATATTAGTACACCGGACGGTACACTCCGCTATTCAAAGGGCGAAGTGGTAGATACTATCACAACAAGCTCCAATGGGTTTGTTAAGAGCAAAGAACTTTATCTCGGAAAATACGAGGTCAAGGAAATTACCGCACCTTACGGAATGGTAGTCAGTGGCGAAACACATACGGTTGAGCTTACTTATGCAGGTCAGAATATATCTGTTACCGAAACTTCCACATCATTCTATAACGAAAGACAGAAAGTGCAGGTAAGCCTTGCAAAAGCCATTGAAAAGGATAAGACATTTGGTATTGGCGACAACGGAGAAATCAAAAATATCAGCTTTGGTCTTTATGCCGCAGAAGATATTGTATCTGCAAGCGGTACAGTTATTCCGGCTGATGGACTGATTGAGATTGTCAGTGTAAATGAAAATGGAACTGCTGATATGAAGTCAGACCTTCCGTTTGGCAAATACTATGTCAAAGAGATTGCAACCGATGAGCATTATGTTCTCTCAGATACGAAATATCCGGTTGCATTTGAATACGCAGGTCAGGATACCGCAACGGTTGAAATAAAAGTGAATGACGGAAAAGAAATCAAGAATGAACTTATCTATGGTTCTGTATCAGGTAAGAAGATTGATGAGAATGGAGAAGCACTTGAGGGTGCTGTTATCGGTATCTTCAAAGCCGAAGAAACAGAATTTACAAAGGATACTGCACTTATGACGACTACCTCTGCAAAAGACGGTAGTTTTTCTTTTGCAAAAGTTCCTTATGGCAAATGGATTGTAAGAGAAATCGAGCAGCCAAAGGGATTTGTTCTTGATGAAAAAGCGCATGAGGTCAATATCAGTGAAGCCGAGCAGGTAGTTGAAATCGAGATTGTCAATGAGTATGTTCACGGCAATATCAGACTCACAAAAGTGGACGCTGAATATCCAGATAACAAGCTTACGGGTGCAACCTTTGAGGTATATAAGGACACCAATGAGAACGGAAAGATTGATGATGGCGATGAACTTATCGGAAATCTTGAAGAAACTGAAACCGGAATTTATGAGATGAAAGAGTTGCTTTACGGAAAATATATTGTCCGTGAAACAAAAGCACCGGAGGGCTTCCTGCTTGATAAGGGAGAATACTCTGTTTTCATTGAAAAGGACGAAACAACTTATTCCGTTGAGAATAAGGCAGGCGTTGGATTCATCAATGAAGCTATGCGTGGAACACTGAAAATCGTCAAGACATCTTCGGACGGTAAGGTCAAAGGTTTTGCGTTCAGAGTAACCGGAGCAAATGGTTATGATATGACATTTGAAACAGATAAGAACGGCGAAATCGTGATTGAGGGACTTCGTATTGGCGAATATACCGTATCAGAGGTGGCTAACAATGCGTCTGCCGCATATATCACACCTGCCGACCAGAATGTTACTATCAAACTTGATGAAACAGCCGTCGTAAAAATGCACAATGAATTAAGGGATACTCCGAAAACAGGAGATGATACCAATATGAAATTTTGGTATGTCCTTGCCGGACTTTCTGCTGTCGGTATCGCCGTAACTTCTGTTGTTGCACACAAAAAGAAGAAAAAGGAGGGTAACGAGTAATGGAAGCAAAGACAATTATCGCTATCGCATTAGTCGCCGTTATCGTTGGCGGCTTTATCTTTCTTCAGGTTAAAAACCGTAAGAAGTAAGAAATAACCGAATATTAACCAGTCGGGGCAGAGCATAAAAAACTCTGTCCCTTTTTTTTTTGGAGGAACACTATGAAACAACAGAAAACGGTTGAGAGCCGAGTGCTTGAAATCTTAAAGGAATGCCCGATGTCGAGGTATGATGATATGCTTCTCATTCTGCATTATTACAACCGATACGGATATATTCCTGCCGGAAAACTTCCGCTTGAAGATATTGTATTTAATTACAGAGCATACGGACTTCCTTGCTTTGAAACCATACGCAGGGCAAGGCAGAGAGTACAGTCCCTTTTTCCTGAGTATTCACGCAATCCGCAGAAAGAAGAACAAAGTGGCGGTATTTCTATTGTAATCAACATTGGTTAAGGAGGTATTTTCGTGAAAGACAAAGCAACTTTTCAGAATAAGGTCAAGGTGCTGAATAAACTCTTTGACTCCGGTTGTGATACGGAGAAAAAGTTGCAGCAGCTTGATATGGAAGCAATCCTGAAAATTCCAAATATCACTATTCCCGATATGGGTGTGATTATGGAACTTCAGAAGAATACAAAGTCTGGTAAACTCTTTTCATATTTGGGCGGAGGTTCTGATGAAGCAGTAAAAAATAACAGAGGTAACAATGAAAAGAAAGAGCCTGCTATGCAGGAGCAGAGATAAGAAACGATAAGGAGGTGCAAGGGTAATGGCACGAAAATATGACCTTATTTCTGAGCTTTACAACCGCACCTGCAAAACGGTTGTATCAAATCCTCAGAACTGGCAGGCATTCTTGGCTTCGGCTTGCCGAAATTATAAGTTACGCTATGACGAGCAGCTTCTTGTATATGCACAGCGACCTGATGCAACAGCGGTTCTTGAGATAGAGCAGTGGAACAGAATTTTTGGCAGATGGGTCAACCGAGGTGCAAGAGGTATTGCTGTTTTTGCTGATGAGAACCGTACAAGGCAAAGACTGACGCATTACTTTGATATTTCAGACACCCACGAAAGCAAATATTCGAGAACAGTCCCGATTTGGGATATGCGTCAGGAATACGAAGCAGATGTGATTGAAACATTGGAAAGCACTTTCGGAGAGATTGAGAATAAGAGCAGTCTTGCCGAAGCAATTATGGGAGCTGCAAGAAATGCGGCAGAGGATAATATTCCTGATTATCTGCAAGACCTTTACTATGCAACCGAAGTCAGTTTCCTTGAGGAAGTAGACAATGATATTGTGGCTTCCATTTATAAAAATGTCGTAGCAAACAGTGTGGCATATATGATGATGTCAAGGCTTGGTGTTGATACGGACGGCTATTTTGAACTTGATGATTTCAGAGATGTTACCAACTTCAATACGCAGGAAACACTCAATGCACTTGGCTTTGCTACCAGTGATATTGCAGAAATGGGATTGACGGAAGTGTCTAAAACAATTACCGCACTTAACCGTCAAAATCGCATAATTGTCGGTCAGGACAGAAATGAATACAATAAGGTTGAAAATAACGACGAAAGGAGTTTGGACAATGAACGAACTGACCTACACAATGGTGGGCGATTACAGCCTTCCGAACCTGAAACTTCCACAGCAGCCGGAAGTGACTTTGGGCAGATACGCTCAGATGAGGAGAAAGTTTCTGAAGGAACATCACAGAGTCCTTTACTACAATCTCCTGACGAGGGGCGAACTGACACAGCACTTGGCGGAAGTGGAACAGAGAGCCAGCAAGATGGAGGAAACAATCCTGAACCAGATGGCACAGAAAGAGGGAGTGACCGAACAGATGAAAGCAGAGGATATGATGAAATGGGTTTGTCTGATGAACTCCCTTCGCAGCTCGGCACAGGAAATCGTGAAAGCGGAAGTGATATTCGCTTAGAAGATATAAAACCGTTGCCGGATATGGGCGGGCAATTATCCTTTATACAAGAACGAGCAGAGGAACAAACAACCTCTGCTTTTTCTATTCCAAAAGAAATTATAGATAATTATCTTGCGAGTGGAAGCGGCTTTGCGAATGGAAAGTACCGTATTTATGAGCAGTATCAAAAGAGTTTATCGCTTAAAGAAAATGCCGATTTTCTAAAAAAAGAGTATGGCACTGGCGGAGGAACATACGCAGGTGGTGTTTCGGACTATAATTATGATTGCGATGCAAAGGGTGTCCGTATCCGAAAAGGTTATGAGGAAAATGCACCAGAGATTCGTATGAATTGGACGGAGGTTGCAAAGGAAATTGGTCGCCTTATCAGCGATGACAGATACCTGAATAAAAAAGAATGGTGGAACTATCCTGAATGGCTCGCTGAGCAGGAAGTGAAGCGTGCAAGAGTAGCAGAACAGGTTGAAAATCGTGAAGTGATGTCCACCGTACCAGCCCAAAAAGAGCCTGAAGAACAGGAAATGCCGCAAGATGTGGAGTATGAATATCATCTTGGCGATAAGGTGTATATCGGTGCTTCTGAGTATGAAATTTTATCTATTGATGACGAGAGAGTAATGCTCTATGACTATGATATGCCGTTGTTTAACAAGGAATTTTCACACATAGAGTTTGATGAAAAAGTGCGTGAAAATCCAATGAATGAGCATTTGATTGTAAAAGAAGTACCAACCGAAGAAAGAAATGTAACTGTCGATTATAACGATGCTTTTTTTATCAATCAGGATAATGCAACTGTTACTTGGATTTATTATAATCCGGATAGTGCAGCCGGAGGACAGTATGTCACAAATATACTGAATTTTGATGAAATCACAGAGATAGCAAAAGACAGTCAGACATCTAATGAGTTTTTTGATAGGCTTGGAAGTATCGCCAATCAGACACTTGCTGATGTCGGAACGGAATGGTTTTCGGAAGCAGAAAGCCGTTTTTTAGAAAAACCAGATTTTACAGACTGCACGCAGGATACAATGCAGAGCCTTGTTTCGGAAGCAGAAAAATCTTCAGTCACAGAAGTTCAGACCAATATGGGCAGTATGCCGATAGAGGATTATCGAGAGATAGTAGCTTCGCAGTCAGGTTTTGACAGCTATGATGAGATGTATAAGCAGGGGTATCGCATAGGAAACGGTTATGATAAAGAGCCTGAGCCGGTAGTTCCCGCTTGGGAGCAGAAGAAAAAGGTCAAAGGCTTTGACCTGCACCCTGATGTGCCTATGGCAGACCGTCATACCTTTAATCTCAGAGAAAATGAGGTTGAAACGGTTGGTAAAAAGGAACGCTTCCGCAGAAATATTATGGCAATACAGCTTCTCAAAAAATGTCAGGAAGAAAACAGATTTGCCACGCCTGAAGAACAGATTGTTTTATCAAAGTATGTCGGTTGGGGTGGACTTTCAGAAGCCTTTGATGAAAATAATTCAGCGTGGGCAACGGAATATCTGGAACTTTCTTCGGTATTAACACCGGAGGAATATGCTTCAGCAAGAGAAAGCACATTGACTGCGTTCTACACGCCGCCCGAAGTAATCACAGCTATTTATAAGGCAATGGAGCAGATGGGATTTAAGGAGGGCAACTTGTTAGAACCGTCCTGCGGTATCGGTAATTTCATCGGTATGCTGCCGGACACAATGCAGGACAGTAAGATTTACGGTGTGGAACTTGATAGGATTTCCGCAGGGATTGCACAGCAGCTTTATCAGAAAACAACCATTGCGGCACAAGGATTTGAAGAAACCAATTTGCCGGACAGCTTTTTTGATGGAGTGGTTGGTAATGTGCCTTTTGGAGATTTTAAGGTATCGGATAAAAGATATGACAAGTATAAGTTCCTGATACACGATTACTTTTTTGCAAAGTCCCTTGATAAGTTAAGACCCGGCGGTGTGATGGCTCTTGTAACGAGCAAAGGCACAATGGATAAGGAAAACTCGGCAGTACGAAAGTATATTGCACAGAGAGCAGAGCTTCTTGGAGCAATTCGATTGCCGAATAATACCTTTAAGGGTAATGCAGGAACGGAAGTCGTTTCGGATATTCTTATCCTGCAAAAGCGTGACAGACTGATAGATATTGAGCCGGATTGGGTTCATCTTGATACCGATGAGAACGGAATTAAGATGAACTCTTATTTTGTGCAGCACCCCGAAATGATACTTGGAGAAATGAAAATGGTATCGGGGCGTTTCGGTATGGAAGCAACTTGTGTACCGTATGAAAATGCAGACCTTGCAGCACAGCTTGATGAAGCAGTCGCAAATATTCACGGGGAAATCACGGAATATGAAGCCGAGGAAGAACTGGAGGAGGAAGATAATTCTATTCCGGCAGACCCGACAGTGAGAAACTTTTCCTATACGGTGGTGGACGATAAAATCTACTATCGTGAAAATTCCCGTATGACTCCGGTGGAGGTATCGGCAACCGCAGAGAACCGAATTAAGGGTATGATTGCTATTAGAAATTCCGTCAGAACGCTGATTGAATTGCAGACAGAAGATTACCCTGACAGCGAAATCAAAGCGGAGCAGGAGAGATTAAACAGACTTTATGATACCTTTTCAGGTAAGTACGGACTCATTAACAGCCGTGCAAATACTTCTGCTTTTTCGCAGGACAGTTCATTCTCTCTGCTTTCCGCATTGGAGATAATCGGAGAGGACGGAGAACTGGAACGTAAGGCTGATATGTTTTCTAAAAGGACAATTAAGCCGCATACTCCGGTTACTTCTGTTGATACGGCAAGCGAAGCGTTGGCGGTATCGCTTGGAGAAAAAGCCACGATTGATATGGACTATATGATGGAGCTTTCCGGTAAATCGGAGAATGAAATCTTTGAGGATTTGAAGGGTGTTATCTTCCTAAATCCGCTTTATGAGTATGGAAACTCTTACGAACCGAAGTATCTGATGGCTGATGAATATCTTTCGGGTAATGTCAGGGAGAAGCTGAGGATTGCAAAGAACTCGGCAGAACTCTATCCGGAAGATTATAAGGTCAATGTGGAAGCACTTCAAAAGGTGCAGCCGAAAGACCTGACTGCAAGTGAAATTTCCGTACGACTTGGTGCAACTTGGCTGCCGCCGGACGATGTGCAGGAGTTTATCTTTCATTTGCTTGAAACACCACGATATGCACAGTGGAATATCAAAGTTCACTTCTCTCCTTTTACGAGTGAGTGGAACATTGAGGGTAAATCTTACGACAAAGGAAATGTAAGGGCATATAACACTTACGGAACTTCCCGCATCAATGCCTATAAGATTATCGAGGAAACGCTGAACTTAAAAGATGTGCGTATCTTTGATTATATCGAAGATGATGAGGGTAGGAAAAAGGCTGTCCTGAATAAAAAGGAAACTGCGATTGCTCAGTCGAAGCAGGAAATGATTAAGCAGGAATTTCAGGACTGGATATGGTCTGACCCTGAACGAAGGGAAAGGCTTTGCAAGTTCTATAATGAGAAGTTCAACAGCGTCAGACCCCGTGAGTATGATGGAAGCCATATTATTTTCAATGGTATGAACCCTGAAATCGAACTCAGGGAACATCAGAAAAATGCAGTTGCCCACATCCTTTACGGAGGAAATACGCTTCTTGCACACGCAGTCGGAGCAGGAAAAACTTTTGAAATGGTAGCGGCAGCACAGGAGTCGAAAAGGCTTGGGCTTTGTAACAAGTCACTGTTTGTTGTACCAAATCACTTGACCGAACAATGGGCGGCAGAGTATTTGCAGCTCTATCCGGCGGCGAATATCCTTGTTGCCACGAAGAAAGATTTTGAAACCAAGAACCGTAAAAAGTTCTGCGGCAGGATTGCAACCGGAGATTATGACGCAGTTATCATCGGGCATTCACAGTTTGAAAAAATCCCGATGTCCATTGAAAGACAGAGGGCAATTCTTGAACAACAGCTTGAGGAGATAACCGGAGGAATTGCAGAACTCAAGCGAAACCGAGGGGAAAACTTCTCCATAAAACAGTTTGAAAAGTCAAAAAAATCCATCAAGCAGAAACTTGATAAACTCAATGACCAGACGAAAAAAGATGATGTTGTAACCTTTGAGGAACTTGGTGTAGACAGGCTTTTTGTTGATGAAAGCCATTATTACAAGAACCTTTATCTTTATACAAAAATGCGTAATGTGGGAGGTATCGCACAGACGGAAGCACAGAAATCTTCCGACCTCTTTATGAAGTGTCGTTACCTTGACGAGATTACCGGAGGACGAGGAACCGTATTTGCAACGGGTACACCTATCTCAAACAGTATGGTGGAACTCTATACGATACAGCGATATTTGCAGTACAACACGCTTGTGAAAAATGGGTTGCAGCACTTTGATGCCTGGGCTTCCACTTTCGGAGAAACCATTACGGCAGTGGAACTTACACCGGAAGGAACGGGATACAGAGCAAAGACAAGGTTCGCAAAATTCTATAACCTGCCTGAACTAATGGCGATGTTCAAGGAGATAGCGGACATTAAAACAGCAGATATGTTGAACCTGCCAGTACCGGAAGCAAAGTACCATAACATTGCAGTAAAGCCGTCGGAAATGCAGAAGGAAATGGTTGCTTCCCTTGCAGAGAGAGCCGAGCAGGTGCGTGGCGGCGGTGTGGATTCAAGCGTAGATAATATGCTGAAAATCACGAATGATGGAAGAAAACTGGCTCTTGACCAGCGTATGCTAAATGATATGCTGCCTGATTTTGAGGGCAGTAAAATCAATGCCTGCGTCGATAACATCTATCGGATATGGAAAGAAAATGCCGACAAGAAATCGGCACAGCTTGTGTTCTGTGACCTTTCCACGCCGAAGAATGACGGAACATTTTCCGTCTATAACGACATTAGGAAAAAGCTGATTGAGAGAGGTATTCCTGAAAGTGAAGTAAAATTTATACACGAAGCCGACACGGATATGAAGAAAAAAGAACTGTTCCAAAAGACCCGCAAGGGAGAAGTCAGGGTGCTTCTTGGCTCTACTCAGAAGATGGGAGCAGGAACGAATGTGCAAGACAAACTTATCGCACTTCACGATGTGGATTGTCCGTGGCGACCTTCAGATTTGGAGCAGCGTTCCGGTAGAATTGTCCGTCAGGGCAATGAAAATCCGCAGGTAGATATTTACCGCTATGTAACAGAGCAGACCTTTGATGCATACCTCTATCAGCTTGTGGAAGGTAAGCAGAAGTTCGCAAGTCAGATTATGACGAGCAAATCTCCGGTCAGGTCGGCAGAGGATATTGATGAAACCGCACTGTCCTATGCAGAGATAAAAATGCTTGCAACAGGTAATCCATATATCAAAGAAAAGATGGACTTAGACATTCAGGTGCAGAAGCTAAAGATGTTAAAATCCAATTTCTTATCGGAGAAATACGGACTGGAGGATAAGGTCATCAAGTTCTACCCACAACAGATTGCTTACTTGAAATCCCGTGTAGAGGGACTTACAAAAGATGTTGAAACAGCAAAATTACACCCGAAACCGATAGACGAGCAGCCGCTTGGAATGATGGTATCGGGTGTTTCTTATTCCGAAAAAGCCGAAGCAGGTCAGGCAATCATCAATGCCTGCAAGTCAATGAACAGTCCCGATGCGATACCACTTGGCGAGTACCGTGGCTTTCAAATGGAACTGTATTTTGATACGGTGCAGCGTAATTATGTTGTGAAACTGAAAGGCGAAACGAGCAGAGATATACCGCTTGGCGACGATGCTCACGGTAATATCGTGAGAATAGATAACGGCATTGAACGCTTCGAAGAAACACTTGCTGATACGAAAAACAGTCTTGAAAATACGGAAAAGCAGTTTGAAACAGCGAAGCAGGAAATCGAAAAGCCGTTTGCAAAGGAGGAAGAAGTGAGGGCAAAAACTGCCCGACTTGATGAGCTGAATATCCTGCTCAATATGGATAAAAAGGAAAATGAGATTGTCGGCGGAGAGCCTGATGAGGGCGAAGCAGTCGGCGGCAGAAAGGAGAAATCGTATGAGAGATAAACAGGAAGGCGGTGGTCGATATGCCATTTATCGCACCTGAGTTAATCATTCAGGCGAAACAGATGGACTTATTAACCTACCTGAGAAATTATGAACCGTATGAACTGGTTAAGTTTTCAGGTAACACCTATTGCACCAGAACCCACGATAGTTTGAAGATTTCAAACGGGAAATGGATATGGTGGTCGAGAGGTATCGGTGGCAGGAGTGCTTTGGATTATCTGATTAAGGTCAAAGGTTACAGCTTCCTTGAAGCGGTGGAAACCATTATCGGACACACAGCGATTCAGGCTCCGGTCTATGAAAAGCCACAGCCAAAAGAGGAAAATAAACCGCTTCTTCTCCCTGAAAAATGTGCTTCCAACAGAGTGATTACAGAGTATCTTTTCGGGAGAGGAATAGATTTTGAAATCATCAATTACTGTATCTCTAATGACCTTATCTTTGAGAGCCTGCCGTATCACAATGTTGTGTTTGTAGGCTATGACGAGAAGAAAGAGCCGAAATATGCAGCCTACCGTTCCACGAATAAGCGTAGGATTATGGGCGATTGCAGTGGCAGTAAAAAAGATTATTCTTTTCGGCTTGGTAAGGAAAACTTGGAGGAAGTACACCTCTTTGAGTGTGCCATAGACCTGTTATCCTATGCCACGCTTGCGAAGTTGAATGGGCAGGATTGGAAAGAAATGAGCTTTGTTTCGCTGTCCGGGGTGTATTCTCCGGCAAAGAAAATTGAGGACAGTAAAGTGCCGATTGCACTGGAAAAGTATCTTGGCAGTAACCCATCTGTCAGGAAAATCCGTATCCATTTTGACAATGATATAGCGGGCAGAAAGGCAGCACAGACCTTAAAAACTATTCTGCCGGATAAGTATGAAATCGTTGATGAGCCACCAAAAGCAGGTAAGGACTTCAACGATTTTCTTTGTATGCGGATGGGAATTTACAATAAAAAAACACACGAAAGGAATGAAGAACGATGAATGATTCTAAGATTAAAGTTCTCTTGGTAGAACCGGAAAAGTACCCGAAGGAAATTGTAATCGACGACAGTCTGGAAGCAATGCAGGAGGTTGTCGGCGGGAATATTGAGGAATATATGCCCTATGACGATGACGTTGCAATCATCTGTAATGAGGAAGGAAAGATGAGAGGACTTCCGCTTAACCGTGCAGTTTATGTGCAGGACAATGATAAGAAAGAGATGGTAGATATTATCTGCGGCAAATTCTTTATCTGTTATGCACCGCCTGAGAGTGAGAGTTTTCAGAGCTTGCCGGACGATATGATGAAGAAATACAAGGAACAGTTCAAGTATCCCGAACGCTTTTCTAAGGAAGTGGGCGGCAATATCGTGGCTGAACCTTTTAAGCCGAAATCAAAGGATTATGAGAGATAGTAGACTGAGAACGGGGCAACCCGGAGGAGATGTTTATTCTTAGCGAGCAGACCATTTGGATAAACACAGTTTCCCAAACGGTAAAAGGCTCGTTAGGGGTTGCCCCTAATACCCCGTGAGAAAGGAGAACTTGATTTGAGAGAGTTATTACTTATTGCCGCCGGAACACTGCTCGGCAGTTGTCTTGGCGTTACGATGATGTGCTTATTCCAGATTAACAAAGATTGCAGAGTAAAGAGAAAGGAAGATACCGATTATGAGAAAGAGAAACATTCAGAAGATTGTACGCTTTAACCGCAAGGAAGCACAGGATTTGGCAGCAAAGGCAAAGAAGGCTTGTCTTTCCGAAGCAGGACTTATCCGTTTACTTATCAGAGGTTACGAACCGAAAGAGAAACCCGATGACCGTTTCTATGATGTGATGAGGGAACTTTCCTCTATCGGTAATAACATCAATCAGCTTGCTGCCAAAGCGAATACACTTGGTTTCATTGACGCACCTATGCTGAAGAATGAAGCTGCAAAGTGGAATAAGTTCCAGTCAGAGATTGAGAGGACATATCTTCGTCCAAATCAGAGCGAAATGAAATGGCAGTAACAAAGTTGTGGTCGGTAACAGAAAGGCTCGGTCAGGTCATTGACTATGCAACCAATCCCGAAAAGACTTCTGCAAATATCAAAAGGGAGTTTTCACCGAAACAGTATCAGGCTCTTGCTGATGTTATTGCTTATGCAAAGGATGAAGAAAAAACAGAGCGAGAATTTTATGTTGAGGGTATCAACTGTAATGTGGCGATTGCCCGTGACCAGTTCATAACGGTTAAGGAACAGTACCAAAAGACAGATGGTATCCAAGCCTATCACGGATATTTGAGTTTCAAGGAAACAGATATATCTCCTGAGATGGCACAGAAAATCGGAATGGAATTTGCAAATGAAGTGTGGGGTAAAAGATTTCAGGTCGTTGTGACAACCCACCTGAACACAAAGCACCTGCATTGCCATTTTGTCATCAACTCTATTTCTTTTGTCGATGGCAAACATTTGTGGGGAGAGGAAAAAGCGTGGTTCAAATTCCGAAAAGTTGCAGACAGAATTTGTGAGAAGTACGGACTTTACTATGACCCGAATCCGAACCGCAGTAAGCAGTCGGATTATCTGACGATGAAAGAAAAGGCAGGTATGCCGACACGCTATTCGGTTGCAAAAGAAGCCATTGATTATGCTATCGACCATAGCAAGACCCTGAAAGAATTTCAGTTTGCTCTCAAGGAAATGGGATATGCCTATAACCTAAGTCCAAGCCGAAAATACTGGACGGTCATTCCAAAGGGATACGATAAACCGATACGACTGAAAAATCTCGGAGCAGATTATACCAATGACCGGATTGTAGAGCGTATCAAAGAAAATCGTGACAGATGGGCAGAGATTGAGCCGTTCCAGAGGGCGACTTATAAACCAAGACAGTACCGTATGCAGACCAGAGGGCAGAAGCTGAAAAAGAAAGGCGGACTTTATGGGCTGTATCTGTATTACTGTTACAGACTCGGTTATCTGCCAAAGTATAAGAAACAGAATAACGCAAGGCTTCATTATCTTTTGAAAGATGATTTGATGAAGCTCGATAAGATTACTGATGAAGTAAGGCTGCTCGGACGAGAAAATATTTCCACGGACGAACAGCTTTTTTCATATAAGACTTCCTTAGAGGAGCAGATGAAAAATCTGATTGCCGGAAGAACACATCTCCGAAAAAAGATAAGAACAAATATTGATGATGGTCAGCTTCAGGCGGCAAAAGATGAAATCGCTTCTATCAATGGAGAATTGAAAAAACTCCGACGGGAAGTAAAACTCTGCGAGGATATTGCGGAGAGGTCAAAGGTTATGGAAGAAAACCTTGAGCATATCGAAACAGAGGAACAAAAACAGCAGAGAAAGGAGAAATCACGCTATGAACAACGGTGGTGACGCAGCAGAGCAGGTCGTTAGGCTTTCGCTTGAAGGCTTTGAAGTTGCTGCAAGATTAAGCGGTTCGGCGGCGAAGAATATCGCATTGCTTTTGGTATCGGTTCTGAAGCAGGAACAAAAGACGAAGGGCAAAGCAAGGCTTACCAATATGATTAAGTCAGGCAAGGAGCTGAAAGTCTTTTCCATTCCGCAAAAGGATTTGAAGAAGTTTACCGAACAGGCAAAACGCTATGGCGTTCTTTATTGTGTCCTCAGAGATAAGAACACAAAGGGAGAGAACGCTCCGGTAGATATTATTGCAAGAGCAGAGGACGCTTCTAAAATTCAGCGTATCGTTGAAAGATTTGAACTTGGCAAGGTGGATAAGGCTTCGATTGTCAGTGAAGCAGAGAAGGCTATCGCAGACCGTGAAGCGGTTGAGAAAGAAAAGCCGACTAAATCCAAGAGTGAAATCATTATGGAAGAAGCGGTCAGAAATCCAATGCAGAAAGAGGAGCGAGCAAACGCAAACCCCTCAGTCGCCAAAACAGACAAAAGCCCTCTGTCAAGGCAAAACTCAGAGCCGGTAGAAACGCAATCTGATAAGGGTGTTGCAAAGCCAGTGGAAAAGCCATCGGTCAAAGAGAAACTTGACCGTTACAAGGCACAGGCAAAACAGCAAAAAGAAGCAGAGCGTAAAGAGCCGGAGGTTAAGAAAGGCGGCAAGAATCCGCAGCAGAAAAACGGTCAGACGGTACACCGTCAGCCGAAGAAGAAACCCAAAACAAAAGAGAGGTAATTCACTATGACAAATGATTTCAAACCCGCAAAGGCTGGCGGTAATCAGCCAAGATTATCCAAAGAGGAGTATGCAGAAAAGAAGCGAGCAGAAAAAGAAAAAGTCTATCAGATGATTGATGATGCTGCCCGTGAGATTGTGAGTGACCCTGAGAAGTTCAAGAACTTTCTTGATACGCAGAGTCGAATGGACAGATATTCCGCAGCAAATGCTCTCCTTATTTACAGTCAGTATCCGCAGGCGACACAGCTTAAAGATTTTGATGATTGGGGTAAGGACAATGTGAAGATTACCAAAGGGGCAAAGAGTATTTCTATCCTTGAACCAGTGGAATACACAAGAGCAGATGGTTCTCCGGGTATTTCCTACAATGTCAAAAAGGTATTTGATGTTACGCAGACAAATGGAAGAAAAGCTCCGGCAGTATCAGCAAACCGTGACCCGAAAGCACTTATCACGGCAATGCTTGATGTATCTCCGGTGGAGGTTGCGGCAACCGATGAACTTCCGTATCCGAATATGGCAGCTTTCTATAATAATGAAAAGCAGACCTTGTATGTGAAACGTAATGTGGGCGACAGCGTAGCAGTTGCTCAGTGTGTCGCTCAGGAACTTGGACACGCACAGCTTTCCATCAACAGCGAAAGTTACAGCCGCAGGGATATGGGCTTTCAGGCAGTGTGTATCGGATATATGATTTGCAAGAAGTATGGCGTAGATACACAGAATTTTGCAATTAACCGTATTCCGGAGGGACTGGCTTCCAAAGAGCCGAAAGAAATCCGTGCGGAGCTTTCCAAGACACGAAATGCAATGGCAGAAATTCACAGTCATATCTCTGATGAAATGTTCCGCAAGAAGCAGGAGCGTTCAAAGGACTATGAGAGATAACGGAGGGCAGATATGGAAAAAGAAAAACTCTACCACATTGCTTTGGACGATTATGAACACGGTGTTGTCATTCGCTCCTTAAACGATGAGAAAACAAAGTTGATGGAGGAAGGTAAGTCGGCAGACGCAGTAGACGACCTGCTTGTAAAAGTCGGAAATGCCCCATTGAAAAAGTTCAAAGTGATTGAAAGGAAACGCTCAGATGAAGCGAGATAATGACAGGCAGACTGCCATTATTTTATCCATTGTCGGTATCGTTCCGGTTATATGGCTGTCACTTCTGATTGCACCTTCCATAAGCGGAGGATTGCCGGAGATAGCAGCCAATCTTGCGACACTTTTTGATAATCCATTTTCCATAAAATTATGTGGGGACAGCTTAAAAACTGTCCTCATTTTGCTTTTATGCTATGGAATGGGTATCGGGATTTACTTTTCGACAAGAAAGAATTACCGCAGACGAGAAGAACACGGTTCTGCCAAATGGGGCAATGTCAGAGCCATTGATAAAAAGTACCGACAAAAGCCACTATCAGAAAATAAGCTGATGACTCAGAATGTGTGCATTGGACTTAATGCCAAGAAGCACAGACGAAATCTGAATACGCTTGTGTGCGGTGGCTCCGGTGCAGGTAAGACAAGATTTTATGCAAAGCCTAATATTATGAACGCTGCAAGAAACAGCTATGTGATATTAGACCCGAAAGGGGAAATCCTGCGAGATACGGGACATCTTCTTGAGAAGAAAGGTTACGAAGTGCGTGTGCTTGATTTGATTTCAATGGAGAAAAGCCATTGTTACAATCCTTTTGTTTATTTGCAGAATGACAATGATGTGCAGAAGCTCGTAACCAATCTTTTTAAGAGTACCACTCCGAAAGGTTCACAGAGCAATGACCCATTTTGGGATACGGCAGCGTCAATGCTTCTGCTTGCACTTGTATTTTATCTGCATTATGAAGCACCGCCGGAAGAACAGAATTTTGCAATGGTAATGGAAATGCTCAGAGCCGGGGCGATTGAGGACGAGGACGACCCAAGTCCTTCTCCGCTTGATAATCTGTTTTCAGATTTGATGATAGATAATCCTGACCACATTGCTTTGAAGTATTACCACTCTTATCATTCTGGTTCTTCCAAAACATTAAAATCCATACAGATAACCCTTGCAGCAAGGCTTGAAAAGTTCAACTTGGAGAGTCTTGCTGCTCTTACTTCTGCCGATGAACTGGATTTGCAGTCACTCGGAGAGAAAAAGGTGGCTCTGTTTGCACTGATACCGGATAACGACTCCAGTTTCAACTTCTTGGTATCCATTCTTTACACACAGCTCTTTCAGCAGTTGTTTTATGCAGCCGACCATATCCACGGCGGCTGTTTGCCGATGCCTGTTCATTTTATGATGGACGAATTTGCCAATGTTTCACTGCCGGACGACTTCGACAAGATACTGTCGGTTATGCGTTCCCGTGGGGTATCTGTAAGCATCATCTTACAGAACTTGGCACAGCTTAAAGCCTTGTTTGAAAAACAGTGGGAGAGCATTGTGGGTAACTGCGATGAATTTCTTTACCTTGGTGGAAATGAGCAGTCAACCCATAAATATGTGTCGGAGCTGTTGGGCAAGGAAACCATTGATACCAACACGTTCGGAAAGAGTACCGGAAGAAGCGGTAATTATTCCACCAACTATCAGATTAGCGGCAGAGAGTTACTTACCCCTGATGAGGTGCGTATGCTCGATAATCAGTACGCTATTTTATTCATCCGTGGGGAAAGACCCATTATGGATTTCAAATATGACATTATGAAACACCCGAATGTGGTACTTACCACAGACGGAAAGGCAAGTCCTTATAAGCACGGAGAAGTTACAAAAGATATTGCTTCGATTGCCATTTGGGACATTGACCCTGCAACACTTCCTGAAAAGGAAATGGAAGAAACGAACTGGGAACTTCTTTCCGATGAGGAGATGGAAGCTCTGTTCATAAACAATCAAACAAATTAAATTTTGGAGGTATTCAACTATGACTATTTTTAAGAAAAAAGCAACTGACATTCAGGAAACAAAGAAACTGCCTATGACCGGAAAGGTTAAGAAAGGCTTCCGTGCTTACTGCACAATGGTCATTGTCGGTGCGTTGGCACTTGGAATGACAACGACTGCATTTGCAGCGAATGACCCGCTTACCGTAGTCAATAATCTGTCCGACTTTATCTTCGGACTTATCCGTGCCATCGGTATGATTTTGCTTGGCTTTGGTATCGTGCAGGTCGGTCTTTCACTCAAATCTCACGACCCTTCTCAGAGAGCCAATGGCTTCCTGACTCTTGCGGGCGGTGTCATTATCACTTTTGCGAAAGAAATCCTTACTCTTATCACAGGCTAAGATAAGAGTTACACAGTTATCGAGGGGTGTGCCAAGTTAAGGGACACCCCTTAATTGTAAGGAGGTGCTTTGAATGAGTGATAACTGGGTAGTTCAAAATCTTGAAAATGCCCTTGAAACTTGGAATGAAAAACTGTCGGAAATATGGACACTCATCACAACTACACCGCAGAACTTTAAGGGCGGGAATATCTGGAAGGTTATCGTTGACATCAACGGTGCAGTTCAGGCTATCGGGCTTGCCTTGCTTGTATTGTTTTTTGTGATAGGTATGGTAAAGACCTGCGGAAGTTTTACAGATGTGAAGAAACCGGAACACGCACTGAAACTCTTTGTCCGTTTTGCACTGGCGAAAGGTGTCATCACATACGGAATGGAGCTTATGCTTGCACTATTTAATATTGTGCAGGGTACGATTTCAACCATTATGAATGCTGCCGGATTTGGAACTCCGGAACAGACGACCTTGCCCGCAGAGATGGTAACGACCATAGAGGATTGCGGATTTTTTGAGAGTATCCCTTTGTGGGCGGTAACGCTTATCGGAGGATTATTTATCACGGTGCTGTCGTTCATTCTGATAATGACGGTGTACGGAAGATTTTTCAAACTTTATATGTACACAGCACTTGCACCGATACCGCTTTCCACATTTGCAGGAGAACCGACACAGAATGTCGGCAAGAGTTTTATCAAGAGCTATTGTGCAGTTCTGCTTGAAGGGGCAGTCATCGTACTTGCTTGTATTATTTTCTCCGTATTTGCTTCATCGCCACCAGTAGTGAATCCTGACGCAGCAGCAGTTACGCAGGTGTGGGCATATATCGGGGAATTGGTATTTAATATGCTCGTTCTTGTCGGTGCAGTGAAAATGTCTGACCGTATTATCCGAGAGATGATGGGACTTTAAGGAGAGATTTTGAGATGAACCAAAGAGATTGTAAGAAATGTGTTTACTATGGCGGTAAACGGAAAGGCAAAGTCTTTTGCCTGAATGATAAATGCGTGAGGGAGAACGACCGAAACCGCAGGAAAGGAAACAGATATGGAAGTAAAAATTAACCGAGAAATCAGAAATTATACAGAGTCAATGTTTTTTGGACTGTCGTTCAGACAGTTCATTTTTTCTGTTCTCGCTTGTGGCGTTGCAGTAGGACTGTATTTCTTGCTCAGACCGTATGTTGGCACGGAAACCGTATCGTGGGTGTGCATTTTGGGTGCTGCCCCGTTTGCGGCACTTGGCTTTGTGAAGTACAACGGTATGACCGCAGAGAAAGCAATCTATGCGTGGATAAAGTCGGAGTTTTTGATGCCGAAGAAGCTGGTATTTCACTCCACCAATGTTTATTACGAACTGATGAAGCCAAGCATTGAACAGAAGCAGAAGGAGGTATTGAAGTCAAATGATTAAGACTCTTACAAATTTGTTTAAGCAGGATAAAGAAAAATTTGTTGTACCGAAAGGTGTGCAGGACGTGATTCCCGTAGTGGCTATCTTTGATGATGGCATTTTCAAAGTGGGAAAGGATAAGTATTCAAAGACTTATCGTTTTACGGACATTAACTATGCGGTGGCAAGCCGTGAGGATAAGGAAGCGATGTTCCTTGAATATTCCGAACTTCTGAACTCTCTTGACAGTGGTGCAACGACAAAAATCACAATCAATAACCGTCGGCTCAACAGACTGGATTTTGAACAGACAATCCTTATTCCGACAACCGGAGATAATCTGGACGAGTATCGAGAGGAATATAACAAAATGCTTCTTGATAAGGCAACGGGTGCAAACTCCATTGTTCAGGATAAGTATATTACCATTTCCATCAATAAAAAGAGTGTAGAGGACGCAAGAACTTATTTTGCCCGTGTCGGTGCAGATTTGATTGCTCACTTCGGCAGACTTGGAAGTAAGTGCGTGGAACTGGAAACAGACGAGAGACTTCGTATTTTCCACGACTTTTATCGTGTGGGAGAGGAAAGCTCTTTCCACTTTGATATTAAGGAAACAAGAAAAAAGGGACACGATTTTAAGGATTATATCTGCCCTGACACAATGGAATTTGAAAAGGACTATTTCAAGATGGGAAACCGTTATGGAAGAGTTCTTTTTTTGCGTGAGTATGCGTCCTATATCAAAGACAGTATGGTAGCGGAACTTACGGATATGAACAGAAATCTGATGATGTCCATTGATATTGTTCCCGTTCCGACTGATGAAGCAGTAAAGGAAGCAGAGAACCGTCTGCTTGGCGTGGAAACCAATATTACGAACTGGCAGCGTAGACAGAATGCAAATAATAACTTCTCTGCAACTGTTCCGTATGATATGGAGCAGCAGAAGAAAGAAATGAAAGAGTTCCTCGATGACCTTACAACCCGTGACCAGAGAATGATGTTCGCCGTTATCACGATGGTTATTACAGCAGACAGTAAGGAACAGCTTGAGAATGATACGGAAGCATTGCTTACCACAGCAAGAAAACATCTTTGCCAGTTTGCAACACTGAGATTTCAGCAGGTAGATGGACTCAACACGGTAATGCCGTTTGGAACAAGAAAGATTGACGCTTTCAGAACACTTACCACAGAGAGTCTTTCGGTATTTATCCCATTCAGGGTGCAGGATATTTTCCACGAAAACGGTATCTATTACGGTCAGAATGTTATCAGCAAAAATATGATTATCGCAGACCGTAAGCAGCTTTTGAATGGTAACTCCTTTATTCTCGGTGTATCCGGTGGTGGTAAGTCGTTTGCAGCAAAGGGAGAAATCATCAATCAGGTTCTTTCTTCAGACGCAGATATTATTATCATCGACCCTGAGCGAGAGTATTCACAGCTTGTCAATGCGATGGGCGGAGAGGTCATCAATATTTCTGCTACTTCCGACAATCACATCAATGCAATGGATATGAATAAGGATTACGGCGACGGTGCAAACCCTGTCATTCTGAAATCCGAGTTCATTATGTCCCTTTGTGAACAGCTTATCGGCGGAACAAATCTCGGAGCAAAGCAGAAGTCTATCATTGACCGTTGCACGGCAAGTGTGTACCGCAGTTATCAGCAGAATGACTATCAGGGACATATACCGACCTTGCAGGATTTCAGGGCAGAACTTTTGCAGCAGGACGAACCGGAAGCAAAGGAACTGGCACTTGCTATTGAGCTTTTTACGCATGGTTCTCTGAACACTTTTGCAAAGCAGACGAATGTGGATACCAATAACCGCCTTATCTGCTATGACATTCTTGACTTGGGTAAACAGCTTATGCCGATTGGTATGCTTGTTGTCCTTGACTCTATTCTGAACCGTATCACACAGAACCGTGCAAAGGGTAAGAACACCTTTATCTTCATTGATGAAATTTATCTTCTGTTCCAGCACGAATACTCTGCAAACTTCCTCTTTACCTTGTGGAAGCGTGTGAGAAAATACGGTGCATACGCAAGTGGAATAACCCAGAACGTCGATGACCTTTTGCAGAGCCACACAGCAAGAACAATGCTTGCAAACTCAGAGTTCATTATTATGCTGAATCAGGCTTCCACAGACAGGCTTGAGCTTGCAAAACTTCTGAATATTTCCGACCTTCAGATGTCCTATATCACGAATGTGGAAGCAGGACACGGACTTATCAAGGTGGGAAGTTCGCTTGTACCGTTTGCAAACAAATTCCCTAAGAACACGAAACTTTATAAACTGATGACGACTAAGCCAGGCGAAGCGTAAGGAGGGATTTACAATGTCTAAAATTCAATTTCGCAATGCTGCACACAGAGATTTTGTATTGGAAAATCTGGATAAGTGCAAAGTCAACGACTGCTATCACAGAGCATTTTTCTATGTGATGGGTATTTCAGAAGAAACGAGAATGAACATCGGAAAGATGTTTGATTTCAAGAGGGACTGCATCATACCGGAAGGTATGCACGGCGGTTGGCAGACAAGTGGCACAGTCAAGGTCTGCCACCTTGCCTTTAATCTCTGGAATGGATTCACAGAAGAAGGCAGGGAAAACCTCTATACACCGGAGGAACTGTTCTGTTGTGGATATGCTCCGTATTTTATGGAGGGTATCAAATTGAGGTATCCGGAGTATTGCAGGGATTTGAC
The DNA here is from genome assembly GCF_003473885.1 of Dorea sp. AM13-35. Taxonomy (NCBI): domain Bacteria; kingdom Bacillati; phylum Bacillota; class Clostridia; order Lachnospirales; family Lachnospiraceae; genus Dorea; species Dorea sp. AM13-35. The sequence continues at coordinate 71,866 of NZ_QUCZ01000003.1, read as the reverse complement.
CCCGCCTAAGAGAAACGATATGGAAAGGTAAGAGAAAATGAGCAGAAAAATCTATATTATTATTGCGGTGGTGCTTACAGTAGTGTTATCTGTAAGCACCTTCTTTATTATCCGCAATCACATTGATTCTGCCAAGCAGAGTGAAGTCTATGATAACCTTGCGGAGATTGTGGAGGACGAGCCGCCAAAGGAAAATGAGGGCGTGACGTTTTCGGAAGATAAGGACTATCTTGCAGAATATCTTGAACTCTATCGGCAGAATGAGGATATGGTGGGGTGGATAAAGGTTGAGGATACCAATATCAACTATCCGGTAGTGCAGTCTGTAAATGAGCCGAACTTCTACCTGAAGCACAAGTTTGATAAGACCTATTCTGCTTATGGCTGCCCGTATGTGCAGGAAAATTGTGATGTGCAGAAACCATCAGACAACATCATTATATACGGACACCATATGAATGACGGTTCGATGTTTACGGGACTGATGAAGTACAGAAACAAGAGCTTTTGGGAAGAACATAAGGCTATTACTTTTGATACACTGACGGACAGACACCAGTATGAAGTGATTGCAGTCTTTAAGACGGTTGTTTATACAAACAGCTCCGACAGCTTTAAGTATTATGAGTTTACGGACGCAGAAAATGCGGCAGAGTTTGATGCGTATGTTGCTAAGTGCAAGGAACTTTCTTTGTATGATACCGGAGTATCGGCAGAGTATGGCGACAAGCTGATTTCTCTTTCTACTTGTGAATATTCAAGAAACAATGGCAGGCTTGTTGTTGTCGCTAAGAGAGTGGATTAACCCCCACTCTCTATTATTTTTCGAGAAAGGAGGAAACCGATGGCTGATATAAAAACAAGAGATACAAGCAAAGGTACAATCAAGACCATAAATAAGGCAGCAGTTGCCACGGAGCGAATGAAGAAAGCCTATGTGATGACGAAAGATAAGGCAGAACATTCCACCAATGCTTCGGAAAATTCCGCAGAGGAATATGCTTCCGATAAAATCGAAGCGGCAACGGATAGGGCTGTTCACGAAACTGCATACCGTGCGGATAAAGTCGGCAGATGGGGTGTGCGTGAAACAAGGCAGAATTATCAGAAAGCCAAAACGGGAATTGAGAATTTCAAGACCAAGCGTGCAGAGAAACAGCTTCAGAAACAATCGGTCAATCCTGTCGGAAAACAGAGCATCCGAACTCTGGAGCGTACGGAGAAAACAATTAAACAGTCTGCAAGGTCGGCAGGAAATACGACAGTCAAGACCGTATCGAAAGGTGCAACCAATACTGTTCAAAGGTCGGTCAAGACCGCAGAACAAACGGCAAAGACTTCTATTAAGACCACCAAAGAAGCTGCCATTTTAGCACAGAAAACAGCAAAAACAACAGCCAAAGCAACACAGAAAGCGGCTCAGACGGCAAAGAAAGCGGCGAAAGCCACAGCAGATACCGTTAAAGCCACAGCGAAAGCTACTGTTGCGACAGTCAAAGCGATTATTGCAGGGACAAAAGCACTTGTAGCAGCAATCGCCGCAGGCGGTTGGATAGCGGTTCTGATTATTATGATTGTCGTGCTGTTTGGTGCTGCCGTAGCAATGTTTGGAGGAGGAAGTGACAGTAATTCCTATACTCCGGTAAGTGCAGAGGTAGAAGCCTATGAACCCATCATACAGAAGTATGCCAAAGAGTACGGCATTCCTGAGTATGTGGAACTTATCAAGGCGGTTATGATGCAGGAAAGCGGTGGCAGAGGACTTGACCCTATGCAGGCAGCAGAGGGAAGTTTCAATACAAGGTATCCGCACGAACCTAATGGAATTAAAGACCCTGAATATTCTATCCAGTGTGGAGTTCAGGAATTGAAAGCGGCTCTTACTTCGGCAGAAGTGGAAAGTCCGATAGATATGGAGCATATCAAACTTGCCTTGCAAGGCTACAACTTCGGTAATGGGTATATTTCTTGGGCAAAAACAAAGTATGGCGGTTATTCTTATGCCAATGCAGTGGAGTTTTCCACTCAGCAGGCACAAAGGCTTGGTTGGGACAGTTATGGAGATACCCAATATCCGGCTCACGTTCTGAGATACTATCCGTATGGGCGAGCCTTTACTGCCGGAGGTAATCAGGCGATTGTTGAGGTTGCCTTGACACAGCTAGGCAATCAGGGCGGACAACCTTACTGGAGCTGGTACGGCTTTAATAGTCGAGTGGAATGGTGTGCCTGCTTCGTATCTTGGTGTGCTGACAAATGCGGGTATATTGAAAGCGGACTTGTTCCGAAATTTGCAGGTTGCGTGGATGGTGCAAACTGGTTTAAGTCAAATGGAAAATGGCAAGACCGCACTTATGAACCAAAGGTAGGAGATATTATCTTCTTTGATTGGGAAGGCGACGGTACAACAGACCACGTTGGTATCGTAGAGAAGTGTGAGAATGGCACAGTTTATACCGTAGAGGGCAACTCAGGCGACGCCTGCAAGCAAAGACAGTACGCAGTCGGAAGCAGCAATATCTATGGATACGGTATTCCGGCATATTAAAAATTCCAGACGGTGTCTGGAAAATTGAAAAGATGGCTGCTCAGTTGAGTAGCCATCGGGTACATTATGAGAAATCAGTTGTTTCTCTGTTATTCAGGAAAATATGGTGTGTGTGATAAGTGAAGCTGAAAAGCATATCGGCATTTTCTTTACTGCCGTCTAAAAAGGAAATATCATCGGCAAGGATAAAAAGAATTGCTAACAGCTTCTTGATATATCCAGTGTAGCAGGCATAATCTACATAGATGTTGGCGATATATCCCTCGGCAAATTCTATCAGGTCAGCGTCAATTTCAAAGCTATTGGATAGTTCGTAAACGGTTTTGATAAATTTATCCTTGTCAGCAATTCGCTCTTTACTTGGAACACTTCTGCGGTTCTTCTGTATGAATTTCAAAAAATCATCAGCTTCCGTAAAGTCAGGAGTGATTGTGTTGCCAGTTCCCAAATCTGTTTTGTAATCCTCAAATTTCTCTTTTTCAAACCGATTACTGAATATTATCTTTTGTTCGTCCATTCCTTTTTACCCCTAAGTTTCTTCTATGGAGATTGTTTAACTTGGCTCTTGGGTTGTGATTTGTCTTTCGCCATTAACAATCGTGAATTACTACTTTTGTAGTATAACATAAAAATAGTTGGGAATCATCACTAATAGTTGGTTTAACTTCCTTTGGGTGCGTGTGATTTGAAATCGACTTAACCTATACTATTAGTTATGGAAACACACTAAGGGAGGTGATGTGATGAAGCTCGATACAATCGGCAAGAATATAAGAAAGTTCCGACTTGCGAGGAAATTACGCCAAGAAGATTTGGCTGAGAAAACAGATTTGACAACAAATTATATTGGTATGGTTGAGCGTGGAGAGAAAATTCCGTCACTCGAAACTTTCATAAAAATAGTAAATGCTTTAGGTGTATCATCAGATATGGTTCTTACAGATGTTCTGGAAACGGGATATACGGTCAAGAACTCTATGCTGAATGAGAAGCTTGAAAAACTTGCTCCTGAAGATAGAAACAGAATTTATGAAGTCATAGATACACTTGTGAAGCAGTCAAAGCAAATACTTCCATAAAACACAGAAGTTCGTCCTAATCGACGAGCTTTCTTTTTTTCAGTATAAAAAATTTCAGCTATCGACAAATTTTTCGGGACTTCGACAGAGCAAATATGCTATAACAACAACTGTCAGTGATAGATACATACTAATAGAGATAGGAGGAAGTAGAAGTGAACGACATTTTCAGACAAATAGCAAAAGAAAATGGAACAACCGAAAAAGCAGTAAAAGAGGAAATGCAGTTTGCCATTCGGGAAGCAATGAAAAGTGCTGAACCGGAAGCAATCGCTTTTTGGAAAGCAGTTGCACCGGACGGAAAAGAGCCGCCTATAGAAAAGGTCATAGCAATGATTGCATTGAATGTTAATAATAGAATGTATAATTGAGGTGCTTCGGCATCTCTTTTTTATTATTCTTTAAAAGAGTCGTATTAGGTGTTTGTAAAAAGTGACACCTTGTCGGATAGGAGTTGCGAATAAATCCCTATATCTTGAAAAAATAGATTATTCATAGTATAATGTCAAATGAGTAACTGTAACCAAAAGGAACGGAGAATACGAAGGAGCGTTACAGATGAGAATAAGCTACAACAAACTTCAAAAACTTATGATTGATAATCAAATGAAAAGACAAGATTTAATGCGTGCTGCGGAGATTTCATCGTCTGTTGCAACAAAATTAAATAAGAATGAAACAGTATCCCTTGATGTGCTTATGAGAATTTGCAAAGTATTTCATTGTGATATTGGCGATGTATGTGAAGTCATATTAGACGAATGATATGAGGAGGTCTGAAGATGGCGGCAAGTGGTAAGAAAAATATGTTTAACGAAGCTACCCGTGTTCAAATGCCAGCAATGGTTCATTTGACACGCCTTGGTTATACCTATTTCGGGAAAATAACTGAAGATATGGCAGGCATAGTATATGACCCTGATACCAATATCTTAATTAACGTTTTCAAGGAGCAGTTCGCACGGCTTAATCCTACCCACGCAGGAGAAGCGGAACAGACATTGAAAACTATTAGGCAGGAATTAGATAATGATGATATAGGACGCAGTTTTTACGAGCGTTTATCGTCTGTTTCGCCTGTTAGATTGGTGGATTTTGAAAATCCAAAGAATAATACATATCATTTTACCGCCGAGTTCACTTGTAAGCGTGACCAAGATGAATTTAGACCTGATATTACATTGTTTGTAAATGGACTTCCACTTGTATTTGTTGAAGTAAAGAAGCCGAATAATCACGGCGGTATGGTTGCAGAAAGCAAGAGAATGAACCAAAAGAGATTTCCTAATAAAAAATTTAGGAGATTTTTGAATATTACACAGTTGATGATTTTCTCTAATAATATGGAATATGACACTATGGGTGGTATTGTTCCGGTTCAGGGGGCATTCTATTGTACGACGGCAAAACAGTCTGCACCGTTCAACTGTTTCAGAGAAGAAAATCCTACAAATTTGGATATTGCACCTTATAATGCAGATTTCCCATATAAGGATATTGACCCGATTGTTGAAAAGAAGATATTGACTGACTTTAATTGTCAGGTTATTCATACTTCTCCGGAATATCAAACAAATTTAGATACCTATACACCGACCAATCGAGTACTGACATCTATGTGCAGTCCTGAAAGATTGTTATTTATATTAAAATATGGAATTGCCTATGTTCGTTTTCATAAAGAAATAAATGGCAAGATAGAGTTTATTGAGCAGAAACATATAATGCGTTATCAACAGATGTTTGCTGCCTTAACAGTAAGAAGTAAGATTGATGAAGGTGTTAATTCAGGTGTTATATGGCATACTCAAGGTAGTGGAAAGACCGCCCTTTCGTATTATCTTACTTATGTTCTTTCTGACTATTTCAGCAAACAAAATAAAGTTGCAAAGTTTTATTTCATTGTTGACCGCCTTGATTTGCTGAAACAGGCTTCAGAAGAATTTGAAGCTCGTGGATTGGTTGTGAAAACGGCAAGTTCCCGTGCTGAACTTATGGAGCAGTTCCGTAACAATCAAGCACAAGAGGGAAATACGGGAAAACCTGAAATTACAGTAGTAAATATACAGCGTTTTGCTGAAGATAGGTCAAAAGTTGACCTTCCTGCGTATGCAACGAATTTGCAGAGGGTGTTTATTATTGATGAAGCACATAGAGGGTATAAACCAGAAGGCTCATTCTTGGCTAATCTTCTTGATGCAGATAAAAATGCAATAAAGATTGCGTTGACAGGAACACCGCTTTTGAAAGAAGAAAGAGAATCTTGGAGAGTTTTTGGTAATTATATTCATACATACTATTATGACAAATCAATTTTAGATGGATATACGCTGAAAATTATCCGTGAGGACATAGAAACTCAGTATAAAGAGCGACTTTCTGAGATTTACGAAAAACTTGAAACTTTGGTAGAAAAGAAAGACGTAAAGAAAAGTCAGATTGTTGAACACGATAACTATGTCAAAGAGTTGCTTAGATATATTATTTCTGACCTAAAGAGATTTAGACAAATTCAGGGAGATAATACGCTCGGCGGCATGGTCATTTGTGAAACAAGTGAGCAGGCAAGGAAGCTGTTTGCGTATTTTGATGAAATTCAAGCAGAACTTAATAAAGACGCTTCTATGAAAAGTCATTTGCGAGCTGGACTTATACTTCACGATAGTGATGACAAAGATACAAGAGATAAGATTATTGATGACTTCAAAAATAATATGACAGTTGATATTCTTATCGTTTTCAATATGCTTCTTACCGGATTTGATGCACCAAGATTGAAACGCCTGTATTTTGGTCGAAAATTGAAAGACCATAATTTGTTGCAGGCAATTACAAGAGTCAACAGACCGTATAAAGAAAACCATTATGGTTATGTCATTGATTTTGCAAATATAAAAAGGAATTTTGAGGAAACAAATGAAGCATACCTCAAAGAGCTGAACCGTTTTAATGACCCGAATGAAGTTGGTGCGGGAAATGAAACAGATACATTCAAACAGGTTATTGAAGACCCGGCAGAACTCATTAAACAAATGCAGGAAGTGCAGCAGGTTCTTTTTAACTACACCACAGATAATGCAGAAGAATTTAGTTCGGAAATATCTACGATTGAGGATAAGCAGGAATTGCTTAAACTTAAAAAAATTCTTATTGCTGCTCGTGACTGTTGTAATTTGGTAAGAACCTTTGGCGATGATGAATTGAAGGAAACATTTGCAAAAATGGAATTAACAAAGTTGCCTTCATTGATTTCAGAGGTGCAACATCATATTGATAACATAAATCAGAAAGAACTTTTTGCAAGTGATGATACCACGAAATTGCTTGTCAATGAAGCAATGGAGGATATTACATTTAATTTCAGCAAAATCAGTGAAGAAGAATTAAAAATTGTCGGTGGTAAAGACGCAGTAACAGAAAAGTATAAAAAGACTGTTCGTGCTTTTACACAGAATATCGACCCTGATGACCCTGAGTTTATTACTTTGCAGGAAGCATTTTTGCTTCGCTTCAAGCAACACGGTTTTGAACCTAAGAGTGTATCTGAGATTGAGGAGCAAGGAAAAGAACTGGAAGATATTCTGAAAAAGCTGGATGAATTGCAGAAGAAAAACACGGTTCTGCTGAGGAAATATAATGGCGATGCGAAATTCGCAAGGGTTCATAAAAGAATCAGGGAAGAAAATCTTGCTCGAAAAGCAGCAAATAAACAGCCGATTGTTTCAGAGTATGATATGTCTATTATGAGTGTTTTGCTTTCTATTAAGTCTGATATTGACCAGAAAGTGTATGACAGAAATGACATATTGAAGAAAGACGCATATTTTGAGAGAACGGTTATGACACAAATAAAAGCAGGCATTGATAAGTTGGGAATAGCGAGTGCTCGTGAGGATAGAGTATTTATACAGAGCAGGATTACAAAACAGTATCTTGACCAGTATAACCAGACTTATTCAGTGGCATAAAGGAGAACACAATGGAAGAAATAAAGACGATAAAAGAAAAAACCATAGAGTTGATAGATGCCTTAAAAGCAACTTGTCAGACCTATGGTATGGGAAACGATGGTAACGAATATAAAATTATCACACAGGTTTTCCTTTATAAGTTCCTTAATGATAAGTTCGGATATGAAGTAAAAAAAGTAAGTCCGGTTCTTAAAAATGCTGAAAAATGGGAACTTGCTTATGCAGAAATGTCAGAAGATGACCGCTTGGATATTTTTGATAGTTTACCGTCAGATATTCCATTACTTAATCCGGAACATCTTATTGCCAACTTATGGAATCAGCAGGCAAAGGGCGATTTTGATTTAATCTTTGACAGCACGATGACAGATATAGCAGATAAGAATATTGATATATTTTCAACTCAGACTGCTCAGAATACAAAAATACCGCTTTTTGAAAAGCTGACACAGTATGTAACGGACGATACAGCAAGAGCACCTTTTGCCCGTGCTTTGGTTGACAAGTTGGTAAACTTTTCTTTTGAAGAAGCATTTGAGAAGCATTATGATTTCTTTGCAGATATATTTGAATATCTGATAAAGGACTACAATACCGCAGGCGGTGGTAAGTATGCAGAGTATTATACTCCTCACGCTATTGCAACGATTATGGCAAGATTGCTTGTTGGTAATGCAACTGATTTACATAGCATTGAGTGTTATGACCCCTCTGCTGGAACAGGAACACTTTTGATGGCTCTTGCTCACAAAATTGGAGAAGATAAGTGTACGATTTTTGCTCAGGATATTTCACAGCGAAGTAATAAAATGTTAAAACTTAATCTTATCCTAAACAGCTTGGTATCTTCTCTTGACCACGCAATTCAAGGAGATACGCTGATTGCTCCATATCATAAGAGTGATAATGGACAGGAATTAAGAACTTTTGATTATGTAGTCTCAAATCCGCCTTTTAAGATGGATTTCTCAGATACAAGAGAACGTATAGCAGCAATGCCTGTTCGTTTTTGGGCGGGAGTTCCGAAAGTACCAGCCAAGAAGAAAGAGAGTATGGCAATTTATACGTTGTTCATTCAGCACGTTCTTAATTCATTGAAATCAACCGGAAAAGGTGCGATTGTAGTTCCTACCGGATTTATAACTGCAAAGTCGGGTGTAGAAAAGAAAATACTACAACATATTGTAGACGAACATATTGTTTATGGCTGTATTAGTATGCCGTCAAATGTATTTGCTAATACCGGAACGAATGTATCAGTATTATTTTTCGATAATTCAAGAAAAACAGACAAGGTTGTACTGATAGATGCTTCAAAACTGGGAGAAGAATATAAGGACGGTAATAATCAGAAACGCAGACTTCGTGATTTTGAGATTGATAAAATTGTTGATACATTCCTTAATAAAGAAGCTGTTGATGATTTTTCAGTTGCTGTTACCTATGATGAAATCAAAGAAAAGAAATATTCACTTTCAGCAGGACAGTATTTTGATGTGAAAATTGAATATGTTGAATTATCACAGGACGAATTTAATGCTCGTATGAGTGTTTATGCAGAGAAGTTACAGGAATATTTTGCAGAGGGCGATAAACTGAAAACAGAAATTATGGAGCAGTTAAAGAAGGTAAAATATGAATAAATGGACATATACAACACTTGGGAAAATATCAGAGATTATTACGGGACCATTTGGAAGTCAGTTACATCAATCGGATTATGTGGAACAAGGAATCCCAGTAGTTATGCCACAAGACATAGATAATAGGAAAGTAAATTATGCATCTATCAATTATGTGTCTAATGAAGATGCAATAAGACTTGAAAGATATAAAACCATAATTAACGACATATTATATGCTCGCCGAGGAGATGTAGAAAAACACGCTTTTATAAAGGAAAAGGATAATGGTGTTTTATGTGGGACAGGTTGTTTACGAGTGCGAATAACAACATCAGAAGTAGAACCAGAATTTATATCTTTTTTTCTCAATAGAGAAGAAACTAGAAAATGGCTTGTTACACACGCAGTAGGTACAAATATGCCTAATTTGAATACAGATATTTTATCTGATGTTCCAATAGCTTATCCATTGCTTGAAGAACAAAGAAGAATTGTTCAAGTTTTAAATAGCCTTGATGAGAAAATTGCTTTAAATAGTGCGGTAAACGATAATTTATCAGCAATGGCTTATGATATTTATATGCATAATTTTTTCTCAAAAAAGCCTAATGCTAAACTAAAAGACATTTTGACCGAAGCTGAAAAGTCAGCTATTCAGGTCGGAGAAGCAAAAACATCAAATGGCGAATATCCATTCTTTACAAGCGGTGCAACTATTTTGAAATGGAACGAACCATTTGTTGACGGTAGAAATTGCTTTTTAAATACCGGCGGTAACGCTGATGTTAAATTTTATGTTGGTAAAGCCGCCTATTCAACAGATACTTGGAGCATTTCTGCAAAATCAGAAATGTCGGATTATCTCTACCTAATGTTATTTTCAATCAAGCCTGAACTTGACCAAAAATTCTTCCAAGGAACGGGGTTGAAGCATTTGCAAAAGCCTTTACTTAAAGACAGACCTATCTATGTTCCTGAAAAGCTGGAATTAGAAGCATTTAACCGTCAAGTAATGCCGATGTTTGATATTATTTCTGAGAACACAAGAGAAAATCAACAGCTAACATCTCTTAGAGATTGGCTTTTACCTATGTTGATGAACGGTCAGGCTACCATCAGTGATTGATGTGGTAAATTATCGTTTAACATACATCCCATAACTCTTGTGGGTGGCGAGAGTTAAATCAGGGGACTACCCACTCCGTAGTCGTTCTCTAAGTTAAATAAAAGGAGAATTGACTAATGAAACAAAATTTAATTACAGATGTTGTTCAGGCTATGTTACCTTTCTTGAATAACGCACAGACAGAACGCTTGCAAGAGGTATTGCAACATACACTTTTTGATTATGAGGTAACAAAAATTGAAAGTGAAAAAGAAATCTCGGAGCAGAACTATATGGAACTGTTCTTAGCGGCAAAGCGAATTGAGGGCTGTTCCGAGAAATCTCTTAAATACTACAAAACAACTATCGAGATGATGATTGCGACTGTCGGCAAAAGCGTAAAGCATATTGAAACTGACGACATAAGACGATACCTGACCAAGTATCAGGAAAAGAAAAAATCAAGCAAGGTTACGATTGATAATATCCGCCGCATTCTTTCAAGCTTCTTTTCGTGGCTTGAGGACGAGGATTATATACTGAAAAGTCCTGTCAGGCGAATACACAAGGTCAAAATCGGCACGAACATTAAAGAAACATACTCCGATGAAGCATTGGAGCTTATGAGAGATAACTGCACCGAGCCGAGAGATTTGGCGATGATTGATATGTTGGCTTCAACGGGTATGCGTGTCGGCGAAATGGTATTGCTCAACATAAATGATATTGATTTTAACGAGCGTGAATGCATCGTGTTCGGTAAAGGAAACAAGGAACGAGTGGTCTATTTTGACGCAAGAACAAAGATACATTTGCAAAATTACTTGAACAGCAGAACCGACGATAACCCGGCACTATTTGTATCGCTGAAAGCACCGCACGAAAGGTTGAAAATCGGCGGTATAGAAACAAGACTCAGAGAATTTGGAAAGCAATTAGGGTTGCACAAGGTACACCCACACAAGTTCAGGCGTACCCTTGCAACTATGGCGATAGACAAAGGAATGCCCATTGAGCAACTGCAACAGCTCTTAGGGCATAGGAAGATAGACACGACCTTGCAGTACGCAATGGTAAAACAAAGCAATGTAAAAATTGCACACAGGAAATATATAGGCTGACGGAGGCAGATTATGAAATATAGAATGGATGAAATTACAGAATCTTGCTTGGGAAAAATGTTGGATGCTAAAAAGAATAAAGGCGAATATCAACCATATCTTGCAAATATAAATGTCAGATGGGGTTCTTTTGACTTAGAGAAGCTTTCTTTAATGCGATTTGAAAAAGACGAAGAAGAACGATACGGTATAAAATATGGGGACTTGATAATGTGTGAAGGTGGAGAACCGGGGAGATGTGCAATTTGGAGAGATGAACTTCCAAATATGAAGATACAGAAAGCACTACACAGAATAAGACCAAATACCGAATTAGTGGATGTAGAATATTTGTATTATTGGTTTCTCTTATCAGGTAGAAATGACCTGCTTAGACGTCATTTTACTGAAACAACAATAAAGCATTTACCGGGCGAAACATTAAAACAGTTAGTCATAGATTTGCCAGATATGAAAACACAAAAGGGTATTTCTTCGGTTTTGCGAGTTATTGATAAGAAAATCACAGTGAATGAGCATATAAACGATAATTTATCGTATCAGTCGCTGATGGTCGCCTGACCGTTCATTAGCATAGGTAGCAACCAGTCACGAAGTTTAACAAGTTCTTGATTTTCGCAAACATTTTTACTTATTTGTGCATATATAGCTTGAGTAGTTTCGTGATAAGCACGTAAAACTGTATCTTCAGGAATAATAATGTGAACGCCTGCTAAATCATCATTGTTTACAGCTTCTTGAGTCGCTCCGTGAGCAAGCATATCTTTATGAATTTCAAAATATGCATTTGAAACATAAGAAGCAATATATTCAAAACTGATTTCGTTGCATTGTAATCCGCAAAATCCTGTTGAAAGAATAGAACTTGAAATAATAGGTTGCATTTCTTTGTTTAGGTAAAGATGTTTAATACTATTTTTCATTTTAGCAAACCATACAGAATTTATACTTGGTTGCATATTAGCACGACTTTCTCTACCGTCGTAATCAACAATAGTTCCTGTTGAAATAGAAGTACCTTTAACATCGGCTGTTGCTAAGTATGTTTTTGTATTAAAGATTTCGACTCCGGGTTTTATTATGGAAGATAAACAGTTTGAAATTACAGATTGAACTTTCCAATTTTCAGGAATATTACGCTTCAAAGTATCATTCCAAACCATTTTCCCACCGGAAGTCTGATAAGGATTGCCGTCGTTATCAGGAAAATCAAATTGGGTAAACCAATAATCATATAAAAGCATAAGTTGCTGCTCTAAATTATCGTTTACAGTAGAAGGAGAACCTATATGATGAGTGTTTCAGATTGGATAAGTATTATTTGTGCGGGAGTTGCTTTAATAGTCACGGTTATTATTGCAGTCCTGCAAATAAGACAAAGCAACCGTATGGAGAGGTTTGAAAAAAGGCAGGACAAGCGTGATGAGCAACGTCATCAAGAAAGTGTAAAAGCACAAGCAGTATCATTCATTTCTAAATATTATAAGGACAGAGGGCTTATTCCGTTATGTGCAATAGCCACGATGTATAATGATTTGTTTTATTACAATAGAGAGATGTATAGAGAATTTTGCTGTTGTACTAAAGAGGTTCAAAATAGAATTTTGGAATATTGTGATTTGGATTTACGAGTCAGTGAGTACAATATTTATGAAAAGTGTTTGGTTGCAATAAAAAGTGTGCTAAATAAACGCTTCCCTGATGATAAAAGTGTTTTTTACGATGGAGGGAAGTATTTTACTCGTAGCTTAGAATACTATGCTGATAAACCAATTCCACATCAAGAGTTTGAATATCAAAATCATATTACAGATGTTTTGGCTAATGCGTTTAACAGCAATGACAAAAAGGAAACACCAATTCAGCAGTTGTCGGTGGAATATAGTTTTGGAAGTTGCAAAGAAATAGAGGCGTGCCAGTTGGTTACTGTTATAGCAGAGTTTGCAGCAATCTATGGGAATAAAAATAAAAACATTGATAAATCATACGGTTCTCCGGGAGGATACGATGGAGAAGTTATAGAAACAATGGAAGATTTATTCCTTTTAGCTTTATTTGAAATATATACAAATTGTGTTTTATAAATTATAAGGTAAGTAAAATGATTTTTCAGAGAGGATAAACGAATGGCATTTGATTTTAAGAAAGAATATAAAGAGTTCTATATGCCGAAGAATAAGCCGCAGATTGTGACAATTCCAAAGGCAAATTATATAGCGGTAAGAGGTAAAGGAAATCCTAATGAAGAAGGCGGAGAATATAAAACTGCTATTGGTGTTTTGTATGCTGTTGCATATACTCTCAAGATGAGCTATAAGACGGATTACAAAATAGAAGGATTTTTTGAATATGTTGTACCACCGCTTGAGGGCTTTTGGTGGCAGGACAATGTTGAAAGTATAGATTATACCGATAAATCAGCTTTCAACTGGATTTCTGTTATTCGTCTGCCTGATTTTATTACAAAGAAAGATTTTGATTGGGCGGTAGAAACTGCTTCAAAAAAGAAAAAGATGGATTTCTCTGGTGCAGAGTTCTTGAGTATTGACGAAGGTTTGTGCGTACAGATAATGCATATAGGAGCTTTTGATGATGAACCTGCAACCGTGGCAATGATGGATAAATATCTTGAAGAAAACGGTTATGTAAATGATTTTACTGATGAGCGACGCCATCACGAAATTTATTTATCAGACCCAAGAAAAGTTGCACCGGAGAAATGCAAAACGGTAATAAGACACCCGATAAAGAAAGCATAAATTGAGTAAAATGAAATTAGGTCAGAGGACAACTAATGGCATCAAGTAAAGAATATCTGGAATTTGTATTAGAGCAGTTGGCAGAATTGGACAAGATTACTTACCGTGCGATGATGGGCGAATATATTATTTATTATCGTGGTAAAATTGTCGGCGGAATTTATGATGACAGATTACTTGTAAAACCGATAAAATCAGCAATTTCATATATGCCGACAGCTACTTATGAATTGCCGTATGATGGGGCAAAGGAAATGCTGCTTGTAGAAGATGTGGATAATAAGAAATTTTTAACAGGACTATTTAATGCAATGTACGATGAATTACCAGCACCTAAGCCTAAAAAGAAAAAGTAGACAGATACTATTGATGGAGCGATAGGTATATAAAAATTATGGAAACAAAGCCAAGGATTTTATATTTACAAAAGATTTTACTGGAAAGAACCGATGAAGAAAATCCTCTTTCCACAACACAGTTAATCAATATATTGAATGATGAATACGGAATATCTGCACATAGAACTACTGTTACGAAAGACATTGCTGCACTTCAGGAGTTTGGCATGGACATTGTTACTATCCATTCTACGCAGAGCAAATACTTTGTAGCCAGCCGCAAGTTTGAACTGCCGGAACTGAAACTGCTGATAGATGCAGTGGAGTCATCGAAGTTCATTACAAAGAAGAAAAGCGAAACTCTGATTGAGAAGATACATACGATGACCAGTCCGGGGCAGGTGGCAAAGCTGAAGCGTAATAACTATGTGGTCAATCGCATTAAGCCGGATAATGAGCAGATATATTATATCATTGACGCTATAAACGATGCCATCAACGCATGTAAACAGATTTCTTTCCAGTATTACGATTATACCGGATTAAAGAAAAAGGTTCTGAAGAACAAGGGCGAAGTGTATAAGCTCAGTCCGTATAAACTTCTCTGGTGTGGGGACTATTATTATGTTATCGGATATTCTGAGAAGAAAAGCAAGGTTATCAATTTCAGGGTAGACCGTATTGCTTTAAAACCTGAGATATTGGATAAGGACATTATCCCAATGCCTGATGATTTTGATATTGAAAATTTCACAAAAGAAGTGTTCTTTATGTTCTCAGGCGAAAAAGTTCTTGTGGATTTACGGTGTGATAACAGCCTGATGAAAACAATGGTTGACCGTTTCGGAGAAGATGTGACAACCCTTGCGTATGATATGACTTCTTTCAGAGTACAGACCGAAGTATCAGCCAGTCCTACCTTTTTCGGTTGGGTGTTTGGCTTTAATGGCAAGGTACAGATACTTGCACCGGAGAGTGTGAAAGAACAGTACGGACAGATGATTGCAAAAGCCGATGAGGATATGCAGGAAAGCGAATAATTAAAAAATGGAATCCAAAGGAGCGATGGCTATGGAGAATAAATTAGAAAAAACCGGTCAAAATAGTTTTATGGATAATTTTGTTAAAACCGATGACATCTTAAATGATATGTGTGGGATTATTGAGTCCTCACAAAAAGCTGCATATCAGGCGGTCAATATTGCACTTGTTCAAAGGAACTGGCTTTTAGGATACCGAATTGCGGAAGAAGAACTTGGCGGACAGGAACGTTCTGAATATGGACTTCAGATTATAAAGAAACTGTCAAAAGAATTGACAAATCGTTATGGCAAGGGATATGACAAAGGTACTCTTTATCGTTGCTTAAAGTTTTACAAGATGTTTCCAGAGATTGTTGCCTCAGTGAGGCAACAATCTGGAGCAATACTTTCGTGGACTCATTATCGTATTTTGCTTCAGGTAGAAGATAAGGAAGCTCGTGATTGGTATGAGAAAGAAGCCGCAGAACAGACTTGGAGTGTCCGTACTTTGCAAAGGAATATTTCTTCTCAGTATTATTACCGTATGCTCAAAACTCAGAAAAAAGAGCTTGTAGAAAGTGAAATGAAGGAACTGACTGCATCGTATCAAAATGATAAGTTGGAGTTTATCAAAAATCCGGTAGTTGCGGAGTTCTTAGGATTTTCGCAGAATACAGATTTTACAGAGAGTGACCTTGAGAAAAGTATTCTTTCCAATTTGCAGAAATTCTTGATGGAGCTTGGAAAGGGATATGCTTTTGTGGCAAGACAGCAGCATATTCATACGGAGAAGCAGGACTATTATATTGACCTTGTGTTTTACAATTACATATTGAAATGCTTTGTCCTTATCGACCTGAAAACAGAGAAGATAACACATCAAGATGTAGGACAGATGGACATGTATATCCGTATGTATGACGAACTGAAACGCAGTGAAGGCGATAACCCAACAATCGGTATTGTTCTTTGTTCCGATACGGATGATGATATTGCCCGTTATTCTGTTATGCACGGCAATGAACAATTATTTGCTTCCAAGTACAAATTATACCTGCCGACAAAAGAAGAACTGAAAGCGGAGATTGAAACTCAAAAGGCAATGTTCTATCTTCAGCAGCAGGACAATGAAGAAAAGGAAAACGAATAGAATGAGCAAATATAATTCGCTATGGGAATATGTGAGAGATAATGGTAATTCATCTTTAAAGATGACATTTGAGCAAATTAAACAGATTGCAGGAATACCAATCGACCATTCTTTTTTGAAGTATAAAAAGGAGCTTACGGAATATGGGTATAAGGTCGAGAAAATATCTATGAAAGGACAAACTGTTATCTTTAATAAGATTGATTTATAACTACAAAATAATAAATAGATATATTGTGTGGTAATGCACTTTATATAATTGCAGGATAAAAACGCAATGCACATCGTATGATGTGTTAGAGCTGGTAGGTAGCCCAGCCGTCTGAAAAACATTCAGGTAAGTAACCTGCCCTCCGGGTTGTCCGTTCTTGCAAAATACATTTTAGGAGGGTTTCGTTATGGACGAAAGTATCGGAAAACTGACAGTGTATTTTGATGACCCATTTTGGGTTGGTGTATTTGAGCATATAGAAGATGAAAAATTATCTGTATGCAAGATTACATTTGGAGCAGAACCAAAAGATTATGAAATATTGGAATTTGTTCTGAAATATTACAGTCAGCTCAAATTCAGTCCGGCTGTTGATGTGACGGTCAGAAAGGAAACGACAAATCCAAAACGAATACAAAGGGAAGCACGAAAGCAGACCGTTGAGTGTGGTATTGGAACAAAGTCGCAACAAGCCTTGCAACTGCAACGAGAAGAACATAAACTGATGAGGAAAACAATCAGTAAAGAGAAACGAGAAGCAGAAAAGCAACGCAGATATGACTTGAAACAACAGAAACGAAAGGAAAAGCATAGGGGCAGATAATGCCCCTATCTCTTTTGGAAGTAGCAAATGATTGAGGTGTTAGCAAATTGCGACACCTCTTTTCTTTTGCGAAAAACCTACTTGAAAAATTTTTCGTATCAGGTATAATAAAACTATCGAAAGCAGAGTGCTTCCGATAGAAAAGAAAGCGAGGTGCAGGTATGAGAAGCAAGAGTCCTGAACTTATGAGTGAGATAAAAAAGTATATCGAGGATTATTACCTGCAAAACAGACAATCCCCATCGACTACAAAGATTGCTGAAGCGGTTGGTATTGCCAGAGGTACAGCATACAAATACTTGGTAGAGATGGCTGAGAAGAATATGATTGAGTACGACGGGCAGGAGATTCGTACCAATGTGACCCGTAAGTACAGTGGCGAACAGACACAGACACCGATTGTGGGTTCTATTCCTTGTGGCAGTCCTCAGTATGAGGAAGAAAATATTGAAGAATATGTATCACTTCCTACTGCTATTTTCGGCAAAGGAGATTTCTTCATATTAAGAGCAAGTGGTCAGTCTATGATTGAAGCAGGGATTGATGACGGCGACCTTGTGGTTGTCAAAAAGCAGGTAGAAGCCAATGAGGGCGACATAGTAGTTGCCCTTGTGGATAATCAGAATACATTGAAACGCTACTTCCGAGATGATGAGAATAAGAAAATCATCCTCCATCCGGAAAATAAGAAGATGAAAGACATCATTGTAGATGAGTGCTGCATTCAGGGTGTGGCTTGTCACATCATCAAAGAACTATAACAGAGGACAGACGAATGAGAACACTTGAAGGAATTCGCTATCTAATCAATTTGGATAGTGCGGAAATACAACAGAACTTTGCCGGAGGAGTTGCACCGCCGGACAAGGTGGAGTCGGAGGTGGACACAACTTGAGTATTTATATGTCAAGAGCCGAGTTGGAAGAAATCAGCGAAGGCTTGATAACAGCTTATGCTAATAAGTTTAGCAATCGAGTGATTCAATCCATCGACATAGAACATTTCATTACAGAATTTCTTATGTTACGAATTGAATACGCTTCTTTCGCAGAAGATGATGCAGGCAGGATTGGTTTTCTGGCAGATGGAGCAACACCACTGCTGGTACATCAGGACGGAAAAATTATTCCCTTTGTTTTCCCGAAAGATACCATCGTACTTGATAAATTTCTTCTTGCCGAAAAGGAGCAGGGACGTCGCAGGTTTACAATGGCACACGAAGCGTCACATCATATCTTGAGTAAGATGTATGCAATGCCGAGTGAAGGACGCTTTCATGCAGAGTATGACAGTGAGCGTAGTTATTCCAAAGAGGAACTGGCTCAGATGTTTGCGTCTGTTGAGTGGCAGGCAGATACAATGGGAGCTTCGCTTCTTATGCCGAGAAGAATTATTGAAAATGCCTTGGCGAAATATAATCAGTCAAATCCGATAAAGGTTTATGGCGATAATACCATTACGTCAAAGGATAAAGCAGTTATCCGCAGAATGGCAGCTTATATCGGAGTATCTTATACAGCCTTGGTTATCAGATTGAGAGATATGGGACTATTTGAGTATCACAATATCCTTGAGTACATTTCCAATGAGTTAAATCTGGGAGGTGTTTCGCAATGAGATTACAGACTCAGGTAGCACCTGAAATACAAAAGAGGTTGCTTCTGTCAAGAGTAGAAGCAGAAAGCCTGAAAGAGCGTGATATTCTCTGCCCGACTTGCGGGTTTAGGATACAGAGAGTTTTTTCAGACGCAACCGGACATTTGAGTGTGAAGTGTCAGAAATGCAAGAATGTCCACATCTTAAATCTCGCTTACTTCCGAAGAATCCGTAGGAATGGATATGGCAGGAATTGCAGGCGATGAAGATTATAAGTAAATATCGAAACGATTTCTAATCGAGTAAGCGGAGATAAGCAATTTATTTGCTAAACTACCAAGCACCGTACGAAGCCGGATAAGTGAAGAATAGAAATATTCTTTGCTGTCCAGATTCGACGGTGCTTTTTTTGTTGCTGTTTTATTCGATTATGCTTCGTGCAGTATTAGGTCTTTTCCCTTACTTGGGAAAGGACTTTTATGTTTTATAACGTATGGCAGTGCCAGATAGCTGAGTACCCGTAATCTCCGAATTTTGAAACTTATCAATTTTTCAAAATTCAAAGGAGATTACGAAAATGACAAACAAACTTACATTAACAGAACAAGAAGAATTATTTGCAAAGGATTGTAAACTGATAAACCTTAAATACGAATATAACGGTTATACCGGAGATGAAAGATGGGCGATTATTACGGAATTATCTGTAAAAGAGCTTTGGGAGAAGTATCCCCTTGTTATAGAAAGATATTCTCCGTTTGTACATCTTTCCATTGCACAGGGGGAGGTAATTGACGATGCGAACCGAAATGAGGACAAGTATGCAAAGAGACGCAGTCGCACACTTGACTGCTATGGATATGACGATGAAATGTCATCACAGTTTCATAAAGAACTTGCCATTATGTTTGACGACCCGTTTGAAAGAGCAGAGGAAGAAAGGCTTGAACTGGAAAGAGAAGAATTGCGTCAGTGTGAAATTAGGAAAGCAAGAATAGCACTTTCAATGTTGCAGCCACTTCAAAGGGAACGACTTATGAAGAATGTGTGCTGCGGTCTGAGTTCCAGAGCGATTGCAAAGCAGGAGGGAGTATATTACAGCTCCGTAGATAAGTCTATTGCAGCGGCAAAGAAAAACTTTATCAAATTTTATGAAAATCTCTGATTTTGGGTGTGCATTTCAGCACCCTTTGTCCAAATGAGTGAAGGGGTTATTTCATTCCGGATACGAATGACACTTTAAAAATTAGATTCTTGTGAGGTTATGCATATGAAAGAAAAAATGATTTGTCGTGGGGATTTATTCTACTATGACTTTGGAGATAACAGTGGTTCAGTACAAAGCGGAGAGCGTCCGGTGCTTGTCGTTCAGGCAGACGATTATAACCAGAATGCTCCAACGATTATTATTGCAGCGGTTACAAGTGTAATCAAGAAAAGATATTTGCCATCACACATTATTCTCGGCGAGGAGTTTGGACTGAAGAAACCGTCAATGGTTCTTCTGGAGCAGATACGGACAGTCAATAGAGAGGATTTGCGTGAATACATAGGTACGGTAGATGACGATAAACTTTTCAGGCAGATAAACGCAACTTTGAAAAAGACTTTTGGACTATGGGTTTACAAGCCGGAGGGGAAAGAAAATATTCGTTGTCTATGCCCGAAGTGCCTGAATGATTACATCCACAATATGGGATATGGGGCACTGGTGTCAGCAACCGCTCCAGCATTAGGTCTTACATATGGAGGCATTGTAAACCAGACTTTAGGATGGAGATACATTTTGTACTTTTAGTTCCTGTTTTGATTATTACGCTTATTTCAATACGCTTATGCAGTTTG
Organism: Dorea sp. AM13-35; assembly: GCF_003473885.1. NCBI lineage: Bacteria > Bacillati > Bacillota > Clostridia > Lachnospirales > Lachnospiraceae > Dorea > Dorea sp. AM13-35. Next base: position 50,892 of record NZ_QUCZ01000003.1, on the reverse strand, counting down.
CAGGAGCTGTAGGAACCAGTGTTTGTGCGGCATTGGTGGCAGCAGCGTAGATGCAGAATAATTCTTTCAGCCATGAGCAAAAAACGGCAGCAAAAGAATGTAATATGCCGTTATCAACTTTTCGATATCGAGCAGAAATTTCGAAAAAGCTAGATTATTGTAAGGTGGGTATTTTACATAAAAGTGTATTTTTTGACAAACGATTTTTACTGTTGTAGAGGCACTTCTGTCATTGGAAGATAGGCTGTTTTATGATAATATGGAATGGTAAAGAAAAAGTGAGCATTTTACAGGAAGGTACAGATACTTGCACCGGAAAGTGTGAAAGAACAGTACAGACAGATGATTGCAAAAGCCGATGAAGGTATGCAGGAAAGCGAATAATGTAGATTTGACTTATAAGACTATGAAGCGAGGTAGTGGATATGGAAAAAGACCCGTTTAAGGAATATTTGAGGGAGTCTGAACCGGATAAAGCTCATAAGGGTTATGCTTGGAGTACGGCAATCGGACTTCAGGCAGTGGACGGACTCAAACCATCTAAATATCTGATTGATACTGCCATTCAGAATATTGAAGGTAAAATTACGATGAAAGAAGCACAGACCCTTATCGACAGTTATTATGAAGAAAGACCTGTCCATTTGTCTGATGATGAACGTACCGAAGAAGCGGATAAGGTTTCGTCCCGTATCGCAGAAATTCTTTCCGAAACAGCGTTCTCATTTTCTCCGAATGAGTATATCTCTATCCACCGTAAACTTTTTCAGGGGATTTATAAACACGCCGGAAAGATTAGAGATTACAACATCACAAAGAAAGAATGGGTGCTTGATGGAGCAACCGTTATGTACGGCAGTGTTCTTCATCAAATATTTAAAGACGCTTGGGTTCTCTGCAACCAATGATATTTTTGCAGAAAATGTGTGGTATTTCAGAAATGCACTTGTCCGTGCAAATTATACGAATCTGCAAAAAGGCATTCACGAAACAACAGAGTATCTGGAAGCGTTTCTCAGAAATCTACTTTTGAACGAGAAAAACGAGCTTCATAATCGAAAACTTCATATAAGTGGACTTTTGAACGAAGAAAAAGTGGACATTGGGGATACAAAAGTGGATATTGAGAATGAAAAAGTGGACATTCAAGATAAAAAAGTGGATATTGAAAGTGCACTTTCCGAAAAAAGTAGTGATTTCTCGGTAAAAACGACGATTCATATCCATAGACTTTTTGAGAAGTTTGGCTTTGATGAGGTGTTTGGAAGAAGTGTGGTTATGGAACTTCTTGAGCTGAAAGGTTCAGGTGCTTCAAAACTTCTTTCCAATTTGGTAAAGGCAGATATTATTGAACCAGTATCCGGTTACGGAAAAGGAAAATATAAATTCAAGAAGTAATTAGAAATTCCAAGGAGCGGTAGCTATGGAGAATAAATTAGAAAAAATCGGTCAAAATAATTTTATGGATAATTTTGTTAAAACCGATGACATTTTAAAGGATATGTGTGGGATTATTGAATCCTCACAAAAAGCTGCATATCAGGCTGTCAATACATTGCTCGTGCAGAGAAATTGGTTGATTGGTTACAGAATAGCAGAAGAAGAATTAGGTGGAGATGAACGCTCGGAGTATGGGCTAGAGGTAATAAAGAAAATTTCTAAAGAACTGACTCAGCGATATGGAAAAGGATATGATAGAAGTAATTTATATCATTGTCTGAAGTTTTATAAAACCTTTCCTGAAATTGTCGACACGGCGTGTAGACAATCCGGCGTTCTGCTTTCGTGGTCGCATTATAGAACATTATTACAGGTCAAAGACCCTGAAGCTCGTGACTGGTATGAGAAAGAAGCCGCAGAACAGACTTGGAGTGTTCGTACTTTGCAGAGGAACATTTCTTCTCAGTATTATTATCGTATGCTGGGGACTCAGAAAAAAGAGCTTGTAGAAAGTGAAATGAAGGAACTGACTGCACCGTATCAGAATGATAAGTTGGAGTTCATCAAAAATCCGGTAGTTGCGGAGTTCTTAGGATTTTCGCAGAATACAGATTTTACAGAGAGTGACCTTGAGAAAAGTATTCTTTCCAATTTGCAGAAATTTTTGATGGAGCTTGGAAAGGGATATGCTTTTGTGGCAAGGCAACAGCACATTCACACGGAGAAGCAGGACTACTATATCGACCTTGTATTCTACAATTACATACTGAAATGCTTTGTCCTTATTGATTTGAAAACAGAGAAGATAACACATCAAGATGTAGGACAGATGGATATGTATATCCGTATGTATGATGAACTGAAACGCAGCGAGGGCGATAACCCAACAATCGGTATTGTCCTTTGTTCTGATACAGATGATGATATTGCCCGTTATTCTGTTATGCACGGCAATGAACAATTATTTGCTTCCAAGTACAAATTATACTTACCGACAAAAGAAGAACTGAGAGCGGAGATTGAAACCCAAAAGGCAATGTTTTATCTTCAGCAGCAGGATAACGAAGAAAAGGAAACAGAATAGAATTTGTGCAGACGGTCTGCACAAATTGCAAAATCTAAGGTCATTGAACAAAAAAATCAGGAGTTCATGCCTTTGTCATTACAAACATAGTATATCCGCTTCTTGTCAAAACGATCCTGCTGAGTATGAACCGCTTCCGGATAGCCGCATGGAATAATAGCGAAAGCGTCCAGATTTTCAGGCACGTTCAATACTGTACGGACAGCCTCCATTCGTTCTTTCAGAGGAGCAATTCCAAGCCAGACAGCACCTAGTCCGAGGGCGTCTGCTTCCAGTAAGAGATTTTCTACAGAAGCACTCATATCAACCATACCATTTCCTAGTCCGGAATCAAAGTATCCGCATAAAATTGTGACAGCGGCAAATACAAAGGAAATGGAAATAATCCTGAGTGCCGGAATACCAAGCACCAGCATTTCCGGGCTTGCGGAGAATAGCTGTAATAATTGTTTTGGTAAAGTACAGAAGATATCTGCCAGTTTGTTTTTGGCGTTCATGTGACCTCCTGTTTGGTAAAAAAATAAGCGCGAAATCGGTGAGGATAAGCTGTTCCTCGTGATTTCACGCTTTAAAAGCCGACTTGGTTTCTTTATTTCGTGCCTATTATAATGCATAAAAGAGAAAAAATGCAAGAAAATTTTTGTTTGACATTTTTTAAAAAGAAAAATATAATAACTTATAAACGAGTGGCAAACTAGCGTAAATCCAGTTTTGCTACTCGTTTTTTTGTGCGCATGCTGTTGCACATTATGAAAATATATAATGCATTTTAAAGTGTGTAGCTTATCAGCGTAAGTCCAGCTTATGAGGTAAGTGCACACTTTTTTTATGCAGAAAAGGGAGGCTTAATCCTCTCTTCACCAAAGGGTTCGGATTTTGCTTCGCAAAACAAGGAGGATTATAAAATGGCAGAAAGTAACAAGATGAAGGAGATGCCGGTAAATAAGCTCATGGTTCAGATGGGAATACCGATGATCTTATCTATGGCATTGCAGGCGGTTTACAACATTGTAGACAGTGCCTTTGTTGGAAACATGAGATCAGGAAGTGAGGCGGCACTTAATGCACTTACACTGGTATTTCCGGTTCAGATGCTCATGGTAGCAGTTGGAATCGGAACAGGTGTGGGAACAAATGCACTTCTTGCAAGAACACTTGGACAGGGAAATGGTAAAAAAGCAGCAAAAGTTGCGGGAAACAGTTTGTTTCTTGGGGTGATTATTTATGCGGTGTGCCTGTTGTTTGGAATTTTCGGAGTAAGAGCATATATTTCATCACAGACAATTGACTCTGAAGTTATATCAATGGGAACAGACTACTTAAGAATATGCTGCGTAATTTCATTTGGAATTATTTTCTTTTCGATATTTGAAAAACTCTTACAGGCAACAGGACGTTCACTATATTCTACAATCGGTCAGGTTGTGGGTGCAGTGGTAAATATTATCCTTGATCCGATCATGATTTATGGTATTGGACCGGTTCCTGAAATGGGAGTGAAGGGAGCAGCATATGCAACTGTTATTGGACAGGTTGCGTCTGCAATATTATTGTTTGTATTTCATATGAAACTGAATAAGGAATTTGAACATGATGTAAAGTATATGAAACCGGATAGCGGAATAATCAAGGAAATATATGCAATTGGACTTCCTGCAATTATTGCACAGGCACTTATGTCTATCATGGTATATGTGATGAATCTGATTTTGAAATTCAGTCCTTCCGCACAGACTGCATATGGATTGTTCTATAAAGTACAGCAGTTTGTATTATTCCTTGCCTTTGGGCTTAGAGATGCAATCACTCCGATTATTGCATTTGCATATGGTATGAGAAGTAAAAAGAGAATTCAGGATGGAATCAGGTATGGACTGCTCTATACCGTTGTACTAATGATTCTAGGAATTGCAATTACGGAAATTTTCCCTGGAGCTTTTGCAACTTTGTTCAATGCAGGACAGTCAAGGGAATATTTTATCGGAGCAATGAGGATAATCTCAATAAGCTTTCTGTTTGCTGGAATAAATGTTGCTTATCAGGGAATTTATCAGGCACTGGATGGCGGCGTTGAATCATTGGTTATCTCTCTTCTGAGACAGCTTATCATTATCCTGCCACTGGCTGGAATTTTTTCTGCGTTTGTCAGAAATGGTCAGATGGGAGTTGCTCTTATCTGGTGGGCATTTCCAATAACTGAGGTTATTTCATGTCTGGTAGGATATGTATTTTTAAAGAGAATCAGAAAGAATAAAGTAGATGTTTTAAATTAAGGAGGAATAAAAAATGGCAAAAAGAATTATTACAATCAGCAGAGAGTTTGGAAGCGGTGGTCGATTTATCGGTGAAGAAGTGGCAAAGAAGCTTGGCATTGCGTATTATGACAAAGATATCATTGGACAGATTGCAGAACAGTCAGGATTGTCACCAGAGTATATTAAAGAAAATGCAGAGTTATCCCCAAAGAAAGGCTTATTTGCATATGCATTTGCCGGACGTGACATTACAGGAAAGTCCATAGAAGATATCGTATATGAGGCACAGAGAAAAGTTATTTTGAAGTTGGCCCAAAAGGAGCCTTGTGTAATCATTGGAAGAAATGCTGATTATATTCTTAAAGACAGGGATGATGTGTTAAATGTGTTTATTCATGGGGATATGCCGGAAAAAATACAGCGTATCATGGGATTATATAATGTTGAAAAGAAGGAAGCTGTCAAAATGATGACAGATACAGATAAAAGACGTATGACAAATTATAACTTTTACACCGAGCAGAAATGGGGAAAAGCCAGTAATTATACGTTGTGCCTGAACAGTTCACAGCTTGGATATGACAGGTGTGAGAAGATAATTATGGAATGCGATATGATGTAAAAGGGAAATCCTATTTTGACTCTCCAAATAAATATTACTGCGAAGATATTGGACTTGGAAATGCAAGAATAGGTTCCCGTCGGCAGGAAATGACTCATATAATGGAGAATATCATATATAATGAGTTGAATATCAGGCAGTTTTCTGTTGATGTTTTGTAATCGCATGCGCCAAATAGAAGAAAGCTAAGACGGAATCAATACACATGCACAATATCCGCTAGCAGGTTGAAAACAGTAGATGGTCAGAGTCTTGTCGATTTCCGGACTATAATCCTGCAGGATATGCTTATTGCCGTTTAACGCTACATCCGCATAAGTAACAAGCCATTTTTTATCTCCATTTTCAAAGACTTCATAAAAGGAACGATTTAACATTTCTGAAACGGGAATGCCCTCAACAACATCCTGTGTAAACCTTTCGGGTTGATGATAAAATCGTAGGTTTATAGAATACAAAAATATAAAGAAATAGATATTGATTACTTCACATCCTTTTCCGGTACATTCAATAGCACGACCGCTGCGATCGTAAAGCAAAGCCCCAATACGGAGAGCAGACTTGGCGTCTCGGAGTAGAGCACTGCGCCGAAAATCATAGCGGCAGCAGGCTCACTGGATGCGAGGATGGAAGCTTTGCCGGTTTCCATATAGCGCATGGAAAGCGAGAAAAGCGCATACGGAAGGACAGAGGAGATCAGCGCATGTACAAACATGACACCGGTATAGGAGAAATAAGCCGGTGTGCATAAAGCACGGATAGTATGCATATTTGAAAATGGAAGCATGGACAGTCCGGAAAATAAAGTACCATAAAAAGTAATCGTCAGGAAATGATAGTTTTTCTGTGTCATGCGTTTGCTGACAAGGCTATATGAGGCATAGAAAAAGCAGGCGAGAAGACCGCAGACGATGCCGCGGACAGACCATGCAAGTCCGCCTTTTTCAAATACACCACTGACCAGGACGCAGCCGGTGAGCGCCAGAATGACGCAGCCGGTTTTGCGTCCTGTGATTTTTTCATGGAAAAATATTGCCGCCAGAAACAGTACAAAAACCGGACACATGGCAAGAAGAACTGCCGCAAGTGCCAGAGAACTGCTGGAAACCGAAATATTATAAAAAATGCTGAGTGCCGTCATTCCGATCATGCCGCTCGCAATAAAAAGCCAGAGATCCTTAAGGTTTACATGGAACAGAGAGCGGTTGTAGATGAGCATACAGATGCCTGTAATGAGAGCTGCGAGAAGCATACGGCAGCTGATGATCGTGAAATTATCAACTCCGGCATTTTCCAGAGTTCGGACAAAAATTCCTGTAGCGCCCCAGCAGATGCCGGAGAGAAAGGGAAGAATCCCAGTATATTTTTTTGCTTTTAATAATGTTTGTGCTTTCATGTTAATTAATTTCCTTATCAATCTGTGTTGCAATTCGTATTTCATGGAATTATCATACCACAAAAGCATGACATTAGGGTCAAAAGTATTTTACAGAGCAGAAAGGGTGTGCTAAAATAGACCGGAAAATATCCGAAGGACAGAAACTTAAATTAAAGTGAAAGCAAAGAGCGAAAGAGAGTAAGAAGCGTAAGATGAAAGATTTAACAAAAGGAAAACCATCGGTACTTGTATTTACATTTGCAGTACCGATTTTTTTAGGAAATTTACTACAATTGACATACAGTCTTGCCGACACACGAATCGTTGGCTCCTTTCTTGGAGGAAATGCACTTGCAGCAGTCGGAGCAACGAGCACGTTAAGTGGACTGATTATCGGTTTCCTGCTTGGATTGTCAAATGGATTTGCCATTATCACGGCACAGAAATTCGGCGCCGGAGATATCGAACAGATGCGGAAATCATTTGCCCAGTCGCTAGTTCTTGGAACAGGAATTTCGGTATTCTTTACTGTGCTTGGACTTGCATTTCTGCGACAAATTCTGCAATTCTTAAATATACCGGAAAAATTGCTGCCAATGGCAAGATCTTACATTATTATTATCATAGCCGGGCTGCTTGCAACCTTTTTATATGATGCCTGTGCGGCAGCGTTGCGTGCCATCGGGGACACTGTGACACCGCTCATCATTCTCGCAGTATCGGTCGCGTTAAATATCGCCGGAGATTTATTTTTCGTAGTTGTATTGCACAGTGGTGTGAGAGGTGCAGCAATCGCAACCGTTCTTGCACAAGGGCTGGCATTTGTTATCTGCTGGTTTTACATGATGCACAAATACGAAATTCTCCGCCTGTCAAAGGAAGACTTCTGTCATGTCAATCCGGCCATGCGAAAGGAAATGTTAAGCGCCGGTCTGTCGATGGGATTTATGAGTTCCCTTATCAATATCGGATCGCTGACCTTGCAGACGGCAATCAATCAGCTTGGAAAAGAAATTATTATTGCACACACGGCGGCAAGAAAATTGTCGGAAATGTTTATGATCATGTTCAGCGTATTTGGGCAGACGATGGCAACCTACTGCGGCCAGAATATGGGCGCAGGCAAGATGGACCGTGTAAAGCAGGGAATCAAAGTGGCACTTCTGTATACATTTATCTGGTCGGCTATGTCTGCAGTCGCAAGTTATACAATCGGTGATTTCCTTGTCTATCTCGTAACAGGAACGCACAATAAAATTGTGCTTCTGAATGCGACTAACTATTTGAAATTCAATACCATTTTTTATTTCGTGACAACGATCATCTGTATTTTGCGAAATGCGATGCAGGGACTTGGCGATCATGTAACACCGCTTGTGTCCAGTTCTCTGGAAATGATTGGGAAAATTATCATTGCTTTTACACTGGTGCCGTGGCTTGGCTATACAGGAGTGATTCTCGCGGAGCCGCTGGTCTGGTTTATTATGGTAATTCCGCTGCTGATACAGATTTTTCGCATGCCTGCATTTAAAAAGACTGAAAAAATACAATAAAAGAAAATAATGGTCTGAAAATAATTGACGAAAGCTTCTTTAGTAAAGTATAATTTTTATATGGGGTAGTAAGAAATGGAGGAATAATATGTGGAAAGGAAATAAGACCTGGTGGGAGCAGCTTGCAACCGGTATTCTGATAATTGCGCTGGCTGTTACATTTTCACTGAGTGGATGGATCGGTGTTAAGGCAAGGGGTGTTTCAAGACCGAATCTGAATACGACCAGCCTCTATATGTATGCAGGACAGAATGAGAAACTTGCCGTGAATAATACGAGGGCAAGAGCCAAATGGTCCAGTAGCAACACGAAGGTTGCGCAGGTCAGCCCAAGAGGAATGGTGCGTGCGGTCAGAACCGGCAGATGTCTGATTTCCGCGAAAGTCAAGGGTAAGACATTAAAATGTCGTGTGCAGGTTGTCACAAAACAGAGATACTAAGATGCTCTTTCTAAGAAAAGTTGTGTGATTAGAAGGCTTTTCTTAATGTAGAGATAAAAAACAAATTGGGAGGAAGAAGGCATGAAAGAAAACAGAAGGAACGTATGGAAACGTCTGTCGGCAGGGTTACTGGTGATTGCAATGGCGGTGATGCTTGCATTTGGCGGCTGGAGTGGGGAAGCAAAAGCAGCCGTTAAACCAAAACTCAGCAAGACAAGTGTTGCAATGTATCCGGGACAGAGTACGAAACTGAAAGTGAAGAATACAAGTGCCAAAATCAAATGGTCCAGCAGCAATAAGAAAATTGCAAAGGTCAGTTCCAAAGGAACAGTAAAAGCAGTAAAACTTGGCAAATGTACAATTACTGCAAAAGTAAAAGGTAAGAAATTAAAATGTAAAGTGGCAGTTGTCACAAAGGAAAATTACCGTGCGAGAAAGCTGTATGATCTGGTAAGAGAAAAAGGAAAAAATCAGGGCGATGGAATGTACATGCTTTCCATGACTTCTAAACAAGGAAAAAATAATGAAAAAGATATTAATATTATTGCATATCCCAAAAAATGGCAGATGCAATTCAGTTATATAGATATGAACGAAAAAGCGGACAAGATGACAGGTACAGCAATCGCGATGGATATCGTAAAAGATAAAGCAGGGGAATTACAAATAATTGATATGAAACTTAAGGAAGATTATGTTATCTTTATTTTAGGAAAGCTTGACAAATCTTACGATGGAAACCGTAAGGGAATGAATTTGACAAAATGTCTGGAAGGTGATCTGATGAGCGAAAGTGATGATGAACTGGAGTACAGCGGAAAGCCTCGTGAAAAAGACTGGACAAAAGCAGTCAGCTATACAAAAACAGCATTCAAATACTACGATAAACTTTTAGGAAAATACGGCTATTCCATGAAGAAAATCGGATTTACAAAATACTAAAAAAAGTGAACAAAGAGAATAGATAAGGCAGGTCAATTTGACCTGCCTTGTTATTATTATAACCTCCGCTTCAACATCTCCGGATTCGTCGCATAAGTCAGCGCAGTATCCTTGGCGATCGTACCATCCTTATAAAGTTTCAAGAGGCTCGCATCCATGGAAACCAGTTCCGGTGTGGCGGAAGAATAGATCATACCATCAATCTGCGGGATTTTATTATCACGGATCATATTGCGGATGGCAGGTGTTACCGTCATAATTTCAAATGCCGGAACTTGGTGTCCGTCAATAGTAGGGACAAGCTGCTGTGATATAACAGCCTGCAGAACCATGGATAACTGGACTGCAATCTGTCGTTGCTGGTTCGGCGGGAATACATCGATGATACGGTCGATCGTATTGGCGGCACCGATCGTATGTAAAGTTGAGAAAATCAGGTGTCCGGTCTCGGCAGCCGTCATGGCAACCTGTATCGTCTCGAAATCACGCATTTCGCCAAGGAGAATGACATCCGGGCTCTGGCGCAGAGACGCACGCAACGCTGTTACATAGCTGACGGTATCGACAGAAATCTCGCGCTGGCTGACGATACTCTTATTGTGGCGGTGAAGAAATTCCAGTGGATCTTCCAGTGTGATAATGTGTTCATGGCGTGTCTGGTTGATGTGGTCGATCACGCAGGCAAGTGTTGTAGATTTACCGCTTCCGGCAGGACCGGTGACGAGTACCAGACCTTTGGAAAAGTCGGCAAAATCAATGATCTGCTGAGGGATTCCCTGCTCCTTTGCATCCGGCAGAGAGAACGAGATCACCCGGATGACGGCGGATAGAGAACCTCTCTGTTTGAAGGCACTGACACGGAAACGGGAAAGTCCCGGAATGGAAAATGAAAAATCATCATCTCCGGTAGCAAGAAGTGTCTGCATGTCGCGCTCATTTGCCATCTGGTAAATCTGTTTAATAATCTCGGCAGTATCATTCGGTTTCAGGCGTTCTTCATCCTCGTGTACAATGATGCCATTTAACCGCATGGAAACCGGAAGCCCGGCAACGATAAAAACATCGGAAGCGTTGGAGTTTACCGTTTTTTCAAGTAATTGTGAAGCGAGTGTTATCATAAATAAAAGTCTCCTTTTTATTTTTTAAGTAAGTTCAAAGAATTGTCTCCGTTCCAGTCTGCAGTTGAAAGTGTCTGCCAGCCAGCGATGCGGTACAGATCAGGAGTTGTAGTTTTTGCAGAGGAGAGGCTGCGTTTGTCTGTCTGCTCAGACGGATGCAGAATCAGCAGGCGTGTCTGCAATGCCTGTTTATCATTGATCTTCGTCTGATAAGTCAATGTAAGGGAATCCGAAGTTCTCTTTAAAGTAATATCCGAATTGTTTTTATAATGCTGTTCGATATTTTTGTAATATCCGGCAATATCGGAAGTCTGAAGGTAACAGTTTTTAAGTACCTGATCGATTTTTGCAAGAGTCTCTTCCGCACGACCTGATGCTTTGTAATACTCCTGCGCATGAGTGGCGGATTTCCGGGCGGTCTGATAATCTGAAGCGGCACTGGAAAGTGACAGCGCTGCAAAGGTGATCATACACAATACAATGAAGATCATCAGCAGAGTGACCGATCCGATATTTGTAATTGGAAAATTTTTCTGTTTTGAACCTGATGTATTCATAATCATCAATCCTTTGCGTAGCGCTTTAGTGTTAAATGTGTAATTTCAGAAGCTGCCCTGCCTGACTGTTTCTCAGAAGATTTACTGGAAGATATACTGGCAGTGCTTTCTGCGAGGCGCAGAGCTTTGATCTGAAAATGGCACATGGAATCTTCTTTATCTGTTGTCTGTAACTGAATCTGGTAGAATGCTTTTTCCGGCAGGCAGGCTTTCCAGTCTGTATCATAATAAATAACAGCGTTTCTGCCATCCATTTCACAGGCTGGAAATTCACTTTCAAGAGTCTCTGAAAATGTCTTTTCATCTTTTAACTCTGCCGCGTCTATTGTATTTAAAAGCCCGGCAACATCTTCCAGACGGGAAAGTGCCTGTTCCGTCTCGGTAGCCTGTGTACTCAGTGTATGTGCTTTGACGAAAGTGCGCAGGCATACAGCACCGGTCAGTGCAAAAAACAGTATGGCGATCATAATTTCCAGCAGAAAGATGCCGGAGCGCTTGTGATTCTGTTGTTTCATGAATGGCTCCTTTCTGCAAGCAGGCGGCTGACTTGTGTGCCATTTTTTTCGGTTATCATAATGCGGTACAGTCCGTTTTTCTTTCGTGTGACGGTCAGATCACGGGCTTCGATCACTTTCTTTCCAGCTTTAAGAGAAGCGTCAGCGTCATCTCGTACGATCAGTTCTTTCAGCCACCCACCATCTGTATAGAGATATGTTGTATAGCCGGTAGTATCTGTATTTCCGTTATTATCAGCAGAAGTATCAGCCGGCATGTGGAAAGCAAGACATTCCCTGCCTTCACGCTTCTCGACAGATACAACGCCGTATGTGTCATTTGCGCGAAATTTTTCCGTAATATAGGAAAGTGGTGTGGTAGTCTGGTAATTTTTATCTGCCTGTTCCGTCTGTGCGGCGTAAATACGTGCAGACAGAAGCAATACGATCAGTGCGGAAACCGCAAATACAAGTAAAAGTGTCAGCGGAAATATAAAGTCTATCATATGTTTTCTCGAACGTTCAAAACGCATTAGTTTCCGCCTCCTTTCCGGATGATCGTAACGTCAGGCATAATATTGGCGCCCAATGGCTGGTAATCCACAAAATATTTGGAAGAGTTATAAGTCAGGCCATAATGTTTTTTTAAATATGTCAGACTCTCCGGATAAGTGCCTTCCTGCGCATAGCAGCGGGTGATATCGCGGGTAACGGCAGACTGCAGCGTTTCCATCTCGTTTTTCTCCATGTCTTTCTGGACGGATACGATTCCGTATGAGAAAAATCCAAAGATAGCAAGAAATAAAGCGATGGAAATCAGAACATTCCGCAAATATGAAGTTTGCCGGTTTTTAATAAAACGACGGGACATCTTTAGTCGTTCCTTTCTATCTTGATGTATCAATTACCGGGGAACAGATTTCTTATTCATGTTAAGAAACCAGGTATTATAATGTTGCCATGATGCTGATGAGTGGTAGCATGACAGACAGAAGAATGATGCCGACGATCACGGACAGAATGATGACAAGTGTCGGTTCGATCGCAGTGATCATTCTGGAGAGCCGGTTATCGATCTCTTCTTCGTACTGTCCGGCGATCTTGCTCATCACTTCTTCCAACACACCGGTCTTAGAACCGATGGATGCCATTTTGGCATAAATTCCTGAGAAAATATGATTGGAAAGAAGTGTTTCGCACAGATCTTCGCCATTTGTAACTGCTTCGGAGCAGGCTTCCAGACGGGTGCGGAAAGCTCCTTTCTTGATAAGTGGAATGGAGAGTTTCAGACATTCCGCAGGTGTCAGTCCGCTGCTTAAAGTCAGTGCCATACCACTTGCAAAACGACATGCGCCGATTTGATCTTGAAGAGAACGGCCGCCGTGAAGTTTTCCCATAAATCCAAGGAGCAGCTGGTGTCCACGTTTTGTCCAGAACAGGTAAGCAGCGCCGGCAGCAAGCAGTACAAGGACAATGCCGCAGACGACGATGTGTGCGTTTAAGAACTGACCAAATCGCAGGATACCCAGTGACAATCCGCTCATTTCTCTGCCGAGCTGGGCAAATACCTGATTGAAGATCGGCATAACTCTTGTCACCAGTACAAGGATGACGAGGATCATCATAAAGATCATAAGTAAAGGATAGGTAACTGCATTGTGGATCGTCTGGTTTAGCGCAGCTTCTTTCTCATAATAGTCCGCAAGGGAAGTCATAACTTCATCCAGTTTTCCTGCCTGTTCCCCAATCTGTACCATCTGGATCATATAGTCCGGAAATACGTGCGTATCTTCTAGTGCAAGGTGCAGGGAACCGGTATTCAGAAGCATGGTGTTGATGCTTTCCAGTAATCTCTTCTCTTCTGGTTCAGTTGTATCTTCCAGCATGATAGAAATTCCCTCTATAGAAGAAATACCGGATCGCAGGATCATAGCAATCTGCGAACAGAATGCCGCAGTCTCGGCATTAGAGAGAGGCGTGTGTGTCTCGGTCATAATTACTCCTTTCCGGGTTACAGCAGTTTTGTATGCCTGGTATATCATAACCCGATCATTGTATTTAATAGTTGAATTTCACAACGTAATGATTTTTGTCATTTACATATTTCTTGACGGACTCTTTGTCGTTGCTGGCGGCAAGTGTTGGATCCATAAGTTGCCAGTCTTTTCCGTCAAATTTGATGATATCATCCACCCAGCCTTTGTCATCTACATAAGTGCTGATCCAGGCGTGGTAAGTTTCACCGGCATAACCGACTTCCAGTTTGGTCGGAATCCGCTGGGAACGCAGCATGGAAGTCATAAGAGCTGCATAATCGAAACAGATGCCTTTGCCGGTTTTCAAAGTTTCATCTACATTTGGAATATATCCATAAGAAACGTTTTCAGCTTTGGCGTTATCGTAAGCGACATGTTTCACCACATAGTTATAAACATTCTGTATGACTTCCAGATCCGTCCATGTATTTTCCGCAAGTTTCTGCCCTTTTTTTACTGCATTTGATTTCGCAGTGAACCAGACATACTGGTTCGGGTAGAGGAAAGGAAGAAACCTATCCTTGATCTTTGCGGAAATGGTCTGCTCCAGAGCGACTGCATAAGAATCTCCGCTTACATTTTCCAGAATACTGAGTGAATAACTGCCATTTCCGGCATTGAGTGGAAATGCCATATAACCGGCGTCTTTACTCAGAAGATAAGTATAATTTGCCTGATCCGGTCCGGCAATCTGTAATTTTACTTTGGATTTGCCACCGGTATATTTTACCATGATATATCCTTCGGAAATATGTGACGCATCGATGGATGCACTGTTATTTTTGTAAACTTTTTTGCCGGGGGCAGACGGAGATAATACTTTTGGCGTGGAATCACGCTTTGGCCCGGAATGATCGGCTTCATTTGAATGGGAAGACGAACAGCCGGATAATACAAAAAGAAGAATCCCGATAAGTAATATAACAGGCAAAGCATGTGATGTCTTTTTCATAGTCATATCGGGATTCTCCTTTTTAAAATGTACGTTATTTCTTAACCGGAGAGAGCAACAATTCCAGTTCATTACCGGCATTATCCGGAATCTTAATAGTTGTCGGTTGCTTCGGTATCATAAAAGAAATGGTACCGGTTTTCTTGTTGATACTCTTCGGGACAAGACCGGAAATCGCATCGTAGTTGATACCGGAATATGTGTCGGATACGTCCAGATATACAACTCCGTGACGGGAGTAGGAGTCCAGAAGTTTCGGTTTCTCGGTATCCAGACTGGAAACTTTGTAACTACGTAAGGAAGTCTGTGCGTTCATGCCTTCTGCATGGATTGTCAGTGTTCCGTTAGAAGTAACTTCCGCAGTATAAGTATGCGTATCTTTCTTCGTTAAAGCGACCGGATGTCCATCCAGGTCAGCGGTAACTTCCCGGATCGGGAGCAGTGTCTTTACCCGGATATTGTAAACAGCGGACTGTGCAGAGTCTACTTTGGTACGTTCTGCAATAATCGTTGGCTTAATGAATAAAAGCGGCATTAAGATCAGAAGCAGTGTGCACAGATAGGCCAGCGTCCGTCCGAAACCAAAGGTCGTTTTCTTGTAATTGCCCCAGTCTTCCAGAACTTCGACCGGAATTGTGCTCGGTTCCATGTCGCATGCGTTAAAAACGTTGTTCAGAAGCTGGTTCGCAGTCTTCGAATCCAAAGCAGGAATGTCTGTATTGTCAAAAGAAGATGCGTGAAGGTCTAACTCAGAAGTATAATCTTTATTCAAAACAAATCCCTCCTTTTTCTTCGTGGAGCATGTTTTCCAGAAGTTTGCGCCCTTTGCGCAAACGCCGTTTGACAGTACTCCGGCTGTAATCCATCGCAACGGCAATATCTTCGATGCTCATATTATTGTAATAGCGCATGATGATCGCCTGCGAATATTGTGGAGGCAGTGACTGGATCGCCTGCATCAGCCGTGCTTTTGCATCTTTTTTCAGAATATGCTTCTCCGGATTCGTCATGATATCCGAGAAAGATTCTGAAAAATCAGATGTCTGACCGGAGGATATATAATCCAGTTCCTGTTCCTGCCGTTTCCTTTTCTGCCAAGTGTCAAAACAGATCCGGAATGTGATCTGGTGCAACCAGGATACAAAGAGACGCGGATTCTTCAGTGTGTCCAGATTCTTTAATACTAAAATGTAAACTTCCTGCAGGATGTCCTGTGCAAGATAAGGATCTTTTACATATTGATAGGCAAAACGGTACTGCGACTGATAAGTAGCAGTATATAATTCTGCAAATGCATCGCTGTCTCCTTCCTGCGTTTTGCGTACCAGTTTTGCAATGTAATCATAATCAAGTTCCATGCGTCTAACTCCTTTGTACATTCGTTGATCTGGATATACGTTTGTTTGCAAGTGCGATCAGCCGGGTAATCTGATCCAGATGTTCATTACGATTCAGTGCGATACCGGTGTGATATTCAATGGCAATAGAATCCGGTGCCTGATTGTGCTGGGCAACCCGGTTTTCAATGCGCTGGATAAAAAGATCTATATTTTCCTCGGTACAGTCTTCAAAGATTGCAAGAAACTTATTACCACCGTTGCGACCGACAAAACATAAAGACGTTGCCGCAGTGGAAAGAATATTGGAAAAATCTTTCAACAGACGGTTGCCGGTAGCATGTGTGTAAAGGTTATTAATCTCTGAAAGATTGGAAAGATCGATCATAATACAGCCGATGTTCTCCGGAAGTTTCTCGTCGTAATATTTCTCAATGACTGTATCACAGCTGAAACGGTTTGGCATACCGGATATCGGATCGGAATAAGCGACACCGTATAAGTTATGATAGTTCAGTTTAATTGTTGAGATAAGGTTAAAATCGATCAGCAGGAAAATAAAGCTGACCAATAACAGTACCCATACGACAAAAAACAAAATCGTGGCAGGGCGGGATGAAAATACGAACTGTTTCACTTCTGGTTTCAGAAGGAGAAACAGACTTAAGATGGTAAGGATCGCCAGTATTGCAAGCTGGAGAACCTTGAATGACGTGTACTTTTTCATAATTGTGAATCCTCCGTTCAATTCAGGTCCATTGACGGGTGTTGCTTATGTCTATAGTTTCAGGCTGAAAATCCCCGTGTGTTACTTCTTGTCCGAGTTTTACGCTCATATATCTGCAGAACTAAGTTTATGTAATGATATATGAATGTATTTCTCTGATATCATTAGTATATTATATCACAAATAATAAGGGAATACCATATTTCGACAGTCACAGATTTGCACATAGATTGGGTGTTGAGATATAAGGGTAAAATCGTTATAATAAGGAAGGTAAAAGAAACAGGAAGAAGGTTTTACAAGATGGAGATAGAGAGTATTAAGCAAAAAGTGCTGGAAGATGTAGATCCGGTCATGAAGAAGAAAAAAGCAAAAGAACGCCGGAAACAACGACTGATTGTGATAATGCAGTTCCTGCTCGTTTTTGTTGTTATCATAGGTCTATTCCATTTTTTTATGGGGATATCGACAGTTGACGGAGAATCGATGTATCCGACACTGCATGACAAGAATGTAGTTATTTATGAGAGACATAACAGCGAATACAAAGCCGGAGACATCGTGGCGCTCGATATGCCGAACGGGGATGTATATGTGAAGAGAGTGATTGCTGTAGCAGGGGATACCGTTAATATTGACCGTGAAAAGATCTATGTCAACGGAGAAGAAGTTACGACACCGCAGGCAGTCGGTAAGACGGAAGCAAAGTCTGATAAGATCACCTACCCGCTGACGGTAGAAGATAAGCAGGTTTTTGTGCTCGGTGATAACCGAGAGGTTTCCAGGGATTCCAGAGAAATTGGCACTGTGAAGATAAAAAACATCAAGGGAAAGATCAGATGGTCTATAGGAATCTTTTAAAAAATATGCTATGCTGACGAATAGGATAAGTATCCGAACAGATAAGAGTACAATGAGAGAATGAGGATGAAAAAATGGGATATACAGAACTTACGGAACAATTTGAACGCCGTGAGAAGATGAGAGGCACCGCTTTGACAATATTAGGCGGTGTCTTTTGGGGGCTTGCAGGAGTTTTTGGAAAATATTCATTTGAACACAGAGGGATGACACCACAGTGGCTGGTAAATGTGCGCCTGATCATTGCGGGATTGCTCCTTCTGTCCACAGTAGTTGCAAAACAGAAAAAAGATACTTTCCGCATATGGAAGAATCCAAGACATGTGATCCGGATGATGTTGTATGGTATGATCGGTATTGCGGCCTGCCAGATGACATATTATATGGCAGTAGATGATTCAAATGCAGGTATCGCAACAGTATTGCAGTATGTGGCACCGGTTATCATCATGCTGTACACATCGCTTGTCAACCGGAAATTGCCGGAAGTATCAGAGCGTATTGCACTGGTTCTTGCATTTGGCGGAGTCATACTGATCGCAACGCACGGAGATCTGACACAGCTTACAGTGTCCAAAACAACTCTGTTTCTTGGACTTGCATCTGCGCTTGCAACCGTATTTTATAATCTGGTTCCGGGTAATCTGATGAACGAATACGGAACATTTGCGATCGTTGGATGGGGTATGTTAATCAGCGGAATCGGACTGATTCCAATTGTAAGACCGTGGACAACCACGGCGCAGATTATATGGGACTGGCAGACATTTCTGTGCGTAACGGTCGTAATCATCATGGGAACCGTGCTTTCTTTCGGATGCTACATGGAAGGGCTGCGTCTGATCGGCGGAACAAGGGCGAGTCTGTTTGCATCGGTAGAACCACTGACAGCAACACTTGCATCCGTATTATTTACGGGCGTTTCCTTTGAATTCATGGATCTTTTAGGATTTGCAGGAATCATCGGTGCAGTTATTATTCTTTCACTTCCGGGGAAGAAGAAAAATTAGCCAGCAGCTTTTTTATATGCGTGTATCGTTTCTCGGGTATCGGAATAGAGACCCCATTGGTAAGTGTAAAGGAGAAACGCTGGATACTGGCGACG
This sequence comes from Dorea sp. AM13-35, assembly GCF_003473885.1. Classification (NCBI taxonomy): domain Bacteria; kingdom Bacillati; phylum Bacillota; class Clostridia; order Lachnospirales; family Lachnospiraceae; genus Dorea; species Dorea sp. AM13-35. The sequence continues at coordinate 31,992 of NZ_QUCZ01000003.1, read as the reverse complement.
TAAGTCAGGTTCACCAGATAACTTTCGTGACAGCGGATCAGTTCCGGTTCACAGCGTTTGCATAGAGCGGACAGACGCTCAACACATTCAAATGTCTGCGTCGAAGTGTGCAGCAGAGTATGAGAACCACAGGATTCTACATACAGAATCAGATCCGGTTTCAGATAAATCATGGAGCGGTCTTTTCCATGAAAAGTAACTCTTCTGTGCTTTATCTGCCCGGATAGAACCATGGATTTATAGGTTTCAGCATAATGAACAGGATAGATAGTATCCCGCGGATCATAGGCAATCGCATTGGAAATGTGGCAAAGCCGGATGCGTGGGATATTATTTTGCATAGCCCATAGCATAGAAATTCTTTGATGGACGCGATTTGAACTGCCATCCGGCCAGAAAGTATCCAACTGAAAAGTAAGAAGCACGTCCAGAGCAGAAGGACTGCCTGTGTCGAGCGGATAGACAACGAGATTTGAAACAGTAAAACGCAGTTCATGTTTTTCTTTCTGAAATGCATCTATCAGATTATCTTTTCCGCGGATCATCTGATCATGCGCTGGTCCAAGCCACAGAATATCATCGTGGCAGTTTTCAAGGAATGACTGGATTTTGTTGTCATAATATTCTAATAAAATTGCAGCACTGCAAATGGTATATTTTTCAATATTCATAGAATTCCCTTCCCAAAATGCAGATTCCAGTTCATAAAAGGCAAGTGAAATTTTAAAGAAAACAAGTCGTTTTTTATATTTTATTGCAAGGGATGTAAAAATGCAATATTATTATACCAAGGAAACCAAAACAGGTAGCAATCTGCTGGTATTATATGAAGTGTCAGTAAAGGGATCTGCCCCGAAATAAGCATAAAAGCGGAAAATTAAAATTATATTTAAAAGAGAGTAAATTTAAAATAAGGTGAAACATTAAGACAGAAAGAAGATGAAGTATTATGGAACATAAGTTATGGTTTATGGGAACATCCTATGTTCCGGGTGAAGCAAGAACTCTCATTGACAATCTGGAAGATTCTGCACACAGGGAAATGGCACGTGCGGAATTTTATTATTTTCGGGGAGAAAGTGAGAAGGCGGCAGAAATTTCCGAGAAGTATCTGCAGGATGAAGATCTTGTATTCAGAATGTCGGCATGTCTGATCTATATTTTTTCTGATTTTTCGGTAGGAGGAGTAGAGGCAGCAAAAGCAGGTGCACATGTTATGAAAGTGACGGCTGATGTGCTGCTTCATTCAGAAGATCGCAAAGAGAGAGCATATGCGGCATTTGCCGGAAGTGTGGCAAAAGTGCTGCTTCATATCGAAGACTGGGAAGCACCTCTGATCTTTGAATATCTAACAGATCTTCCAAAAGGATTGCGGTTATGGGGATGTTACTTTATCGCATATGATGCTTATCAGAAGGGAGAGTATGAGCGCTCCCGCGGAATCGTAGAGACAGGGCTTGCATTCAGCCCGCAGTTATATCCGGTTTCGTCTATATATCTTCACCTTGTGGCAGCGATGGACGCTGTCAGTATGAAGAAAACGAAAGAAGCCGAAGAGCATTTTCGGGCAGCATGGGAACTGGCAGAGCCGGATGGACTGCTGGAAGGAATCGGTGAACATCATGGACTTTTACAGGGGCTGGTGGAACAATATATAAAAGAAGAGTCGCCGGAAGAATTCGACCGGATATTCCGGATCATGGAACGTTTCAGTTACGGATGGCAGAAATGGCATGGCCTTAGAAGCAAAGGAGAAGGAGCAAAAGCAGTCGGCGGGAAACTCAGTGTACTTACGAAAGAAGAATTTGTAGTAGCTATGCTGGCAAACAGAGGCTGGATGAATGTGGAGATTGCCGAACATATGGGAATTGAACAGAATCAGCTTAACCGGACGCTAAAAGCGGTTTACAAAAAGCTGGGAATTGCCAATCGGCGGCAATTGAAGAAATATATGCTGCAGTGACATTTTATAGTAGTTAATCCGTTTCAAAGGGTATTACACGAAATTCGTGTGGTGCCCTTTCTTTTTGAACGCTTAAATTACAGAAAGATTGTACTGCAACACATATGCTCATCTGTTATAATGAAATAAGTTTAAGAGGTGATGCGAATGATAACATTAAACGATTATTTATATTCCGGAAATACAGTCTTTAAGATTTTACACAAATATATCGTAGATCTTAGAAAAGAAGCAAAACGTACCGGCAATGAGATCGATCTGATCCACAGTAATTTTCTGATCCAGATTCAGGAAATGCTGGAACACAACGACTTCCTGACAGCACAGTCGCAGAAGATCCGTGAATTTTACAAATATATGGCAAAGGAATATCCGTTTCTTGCATTTACATTCAAAGGCAGGATCAAATCACTGCTCCGTGCGGAAGAGAAATTCAATGGTTATATCGTGGAATGTGTCTATGAATGTTACGAGAAATACGGGCGCTATCCGACCATTTCCGAATTAAAAGAAAAATTAAACTGTTTCCGTGATTTTATTGCATATCGGATCGTAGTTTCTCTTCCGAAATGCAACGTGAAAAATGAAGCAGAATGGGAGAAGGAAGAGATCGAGTATCTGTATCAGATTGCCAATGTGTTGCCGGGATTTCTGGAAGCACAGGGATTTTCGGCAGAGTCGGCAAGAGGCGTGCTGGAGAGTAAGTCAGAGCAGCTTCATGATAATGTCCGCCCGTATTACAGAGATTATATTTCTAATCATATTGAGAGTGGATACCAGTCTCTTCATATTACATTTTACGATAACAGTTCACGAAGCTATATGGAAGTGCAGCTTCGGACGAAGACAATGGACGATATTGCAGAGATTGGTGCGGCAAATCATAAGGCTTACGAGAAGAAGCAGGAGCAGGAGCGTACAAGAAGGAAAGTTATTCCGGAGGGCGAGAACCTGTATTTTGATGAAGCATATGAGCGTGGAAAACGGCTTGTCAATCTGGAGTTAAAAGACTTGGATGTCAATATGTTCGCAGCAGTGAACAACAGTTTGATTAACGATGGCTGTGGTCTGTACAGGGGACGTCAGATTCTGCCGTACGAGCATTTATCCAGATATCAGAATGACCTGATTGACTAGTTATCAGCGTGCGGTGCATTTAGTGCGGCATATTTAATAAAAATAGTTTGATAACAGAGTGATGTTGTGCTAAATTATAAAAAACAATTTAACATACTAAACCAATGAAGCGGAGATCAAAGCATTCATGCGCGCACAGGTCATGCTGTGAATCAAGGCGGCACCGCGGGTGGTATAAGCCGGAGATACATATTTTTTTCCAATGCAGAACTCGTCCTTGACAGAAATTATTTTAGTTTCTGTCAAGGACTTTTTTTGATTATTTATTTCTACCAGAGGACCAAAACAGGCGAGCCCGTTGTGCCTGCGGCACTTTTGCTTGAATAATTTTATGGTAAAAATAGATAAAAAAATAACAAAATGTTAAGAAAATCCATTGAAACTACATAAAGATTGTGCTACATTGAATTTGATAGAAAAAGCAAATGAAAGATTATATTTATAGAAAAACATTATAATACAAACACACCGAATAAAACAATATAAAGGCGGAACAGAGGGCACTTTGTTCTAACAATTTTTATAAAAATGATACCTTGTAATATAGATATCTACAGAGGAAAAGCGTATGTACGAACGAGAGAAAGCAATCATAATTACGAATAATGACCGCGTGTTTGAAGCATACAAAGATGAGATGCAAGTTATTTTAAAACAGACGTATGAAGAAGTTCTGATCGCAACGCGGGATATGGTATATGACCGCCATATTCTGCTGACACATCCGCAGGCATCGAGCCTGAAACCGAACCAGACGCCATATCGTTCTGTAATTGTATACCCGGGAAGCGGGGAAGATGCGATGAAGGCAATCCTGTTGATTGAAAAATGTCTGGAAGTATACAGACGCTGGCAGGAGATAGCACCGTCCCCGGCTTCCTACCCCAAAAAAGTAGAGGATGATTTCAAGACCATTGATTTATCCATAGTTCAGAATGTTATGCCAAGGATCGTTTAGCGCAGCAGACAGTGCAGAGACGATAGCAAGGTATTTATAACAGAGATAAAAATAGCTTTAAAGTAAAGCAGAATGAGGAGGGAAGGAAGTATGAAACTGGAGTTAGGTAAAATTGAGATCAAGGATATCCGGTTTGGTGACAAGTCCTGCGTGGATGATCATGTGCTTTCTATCAATAAGGAAGAAGTAGAACGCCTTGTGTTGGAAGATGACAAATTGATTGGCTGCCATCTGGAACTTGCAAAACCGGGTGAGAAGACAAGAATCACGCCGGTAAAAGACGTAATCGAACCACGTGTAAAAGTCAGTGGCGGTGAGATTTTCCCAGGTGTGATCGGAAAAGTGTCTCCACAGGTTGGAAGTGGAAGAACACATGCATTATCCGGCTGCTGTGTTGTTACAGTGGGACGAATCGTAGGATTTCAGGAAGGTGTCATTGATATGAGCGGACCGGCAGCAGATTATTGTCCGTTTTCAAAGACGCTCAATGTGTGCGTGGTGATCGAACCAAAAGAAGGTCTGGAAACACATGTTTATGAGCGTGCGGGACGTATGGCAGGCCTCAAAGTTGCAACATATCTCGGCGAACTTGCAAGAAATATCGAACCGGACACACTGGAAGTGTATGAGACAAAGCCAATTCTGGAACAAGCACAGCAATACCCGGATCTTCCGAAGATCGGATATGTACATATGCTTCAGTCACAGGGATTGTTGCATGATACTTATTATTATGGAGTGGATGCAAAACAGATCGTACCGACATTTATGTATCCGACAGAGATCATGGATGGCGCAATCGTATCCGGTAACTGTGTGGCACCGTGTGATAAAGTAACCAGCTATCATCATCTGCACAATCCGGTTATTGAAGATTTATACAGACATCATGGAAAAGATCTCAATTTCATGGGCGTGATTCTGACGAATGAAAATGTATTTCTTGCGGATAAGGAACGTCATTCTGATATGGTTGCGAAGCTGTGTCAGTGGATGGGACTGGACGGAGTGCTGATCACAGAAGAAGGATATGGCAATCCGGATACAGATCTGATGATGAACTGCAAGAAAGTAGAAAGAGCCGGAACGAAAGTTTGCCTGATTACAGATGAGTTCCCAGGTAAGGATGGAAAATCTGCTTCTCTGGCAGATACCTGTGATGAAGCAACAGCACTTGCATCCTGTGGACAGGGTAATGCAACACTTCATTTCCCGGCAATGGATAAGGTAATCGGAACAACAGAATATATCGAGAGCCAGATCGGCGGCTGGGCAGGCTGTATGAACGAAGACGGTTCATTTGAAGCAGAACTGCAGATTATTATCGCATCTACAATTGCGAACGGCTACAACAAACTGGCAGCAAAAGGATACTAAAGGAGGGGTGAAACATGGCAGCATATCGAATTGTACATTATCTGAATCAGTTCTTCGGCGGTATCGGCGGAGAAGATAAAGCAGATTATGAACCGGAAGTACAAGAGAAGGTCATTGGACCGGGACTGGCACTGGCACAGGGACTCGGAGACGATTATGAGATCGTTGCGACTGTGATCTGTGGTGATAACTATTTTGGAGAGAATCTGGATGAAGCGACAGATACAATTGTAGAGATGGTGAAACGTTATCACCCGGACGTATTTGTTGCAGGACCGGCATTTAATGCGGGACGTTATGGAGTAGCATGCGGAACAATATGCAAGGCAGTGGAAGAAAGACTTGGCATTCCGGTTGTGTCCGGTATGTATAAGGAAAATCCGGGAACAGATATGTTCCGTCAGGATGTGATTCTCGTAGAGACAGGTAATTCTGCAGCAACAATGCGTAAAGCAGTACCGAAATTTGTGAATCTGATCCGTAAGCTTGTGACAGGTGAAGAGATCCTTGGACCAGCAGAGGAAGGATATCTGGAGAGAGGAATCCGTGTTAATTATTTTGCGGATGAGAGAGGTTCTGAGAGAGGAATCCAGATGCTTCTTAAGAAGATTGCCGGAGAAGAATTTTCCACAGACCTTCCGATGCCGAAGTTCGACCGTGTTCCTCCGGCAGAAGCTATCAAGGATATGAGCAAGGCAACGATCGCCATTGTAACTTCTGGCGGTATCGTGCCACTTGACAATCCGGATCATATCGAATCATCCAATGCAACCAAATTTGGCTGGTATCCGATCGAGGGAATGGAAAAGATGTCAAAGGATGATTATACAACAATCCATGGTGGATATGACAGACAGTTTGTAATGGAAGATCCAAATCTCGTTATTCCACTGGATGTTCTCCGGAAGAAGGAAAAGGACGGAGAGATTGGTAAATTGTATCCGTATTTTGCAAGTACGACCGGAACTGGAACGGCTACCAATTCAGCAGCAAAATTCGGTACGGATATTGGTAAGAAGCTGGTAGAAGATCATGTAGATGCAGTTATTCTTGTAAGTACCTGAGGTACCTGTACACGTTGCGGTGCAACGATGGTAAAAGGCATTGAAGCATATGGTATCCCGGTGGTGCATGTGTGTACAGTAGTTCCGATTTCACGCACGATCGGTGCGAACCGAATCGTTCCGGCGATTGGAATCCCGTATCCGCTCGGTGATCCGACAGAAGGCGAAGCAGAATCTTATAAAATCAGGGATGCTTTGGTTGAGAAGGCTTTGCAAGCACTTCAGACACCAGTTACAGACCAGACAGTATTTGAAAATTAGTAATCAGATCTGGAAGACTGGAAGAATAGAAGTAAAATTTATAAGACAATAACAAATTTATAGATACATGCCCCGTGAGAGACAAAAAGAAGAGACGAGAACTTCTTTTTGTCTCTCTCTTTTTGTTATAGCGGCGAGGAAACCGCCTGAAAAAATATATTGACATTTGAAAATAAGACACATATAATAAGTTAGCATGCGAACAGTTAGCATACGAACTATTCAGAGGCTAACTGTTACGCAGGAATTAAAATGTGTGACCGGGAAGGGATATCAGAGCAAATAATCAGGTCTGTACATAGATTACAAGGAGGAATCAAATATGCAGGATCCAGATCAGAAAATCAAAGAGATGCATATGGGAAGGCTGATCCATATACTTTCTCATCAGATGAAACGGCACAATTGTGGGACGCCATTTGATGATACGGAAGAACTCACGGCAATGCAGAGACACGTGCTCAAATTTATTTTGCTGGAATCTGAGCACAAGGATATTTACCAGAAAGATGTGGAAGAAGAATTCTGTATCCGCAAGTCTACAGCAACCGGAATACTGAAATTAATGGAAGAGCATGGATTTATCACGCGTGAAGCAGTAGAGTCTGATGCCCGGCTGAAACGGATAGTTCCGACAGGGAAGGCTGAAAAAGTGCACAAATTTATTATGGAGCACATTCACCAGACCGAAGCAATGCTGGTCGCAGGTATTTCTGAAGAAGATGTACTGACATGCAAGAAGGTTATGTATCTCATGTATCGGAACCTTGCCGAAGGAGAAAAGGCGGCAAAAGAAGAAACAGCAAAAAAGAAAGCAGATAAATAAGAAAACAGCTAAACAATAAAAAGTTATGAGATAGAAAAATGAAAAGGAGGAGATAACGATGAACAAAACATTGTTGAAATCTGTCAGAGAATACAAAAAGCAGTCTGTCATGGCACCTCTTCTTGTAGTTCTGGAAGTTTTTATGGAAGTTTTGATCCCGCTTGAGATGGCAAAGATCATTGATGTGGGAATCGCACAGGGAGATATGAATTACATCATACAGAGAGGAGTTATCCTGGTGGTCATGGCAATGCTGGCATTGTTTTTCGGTGTGCAGGCAGGAAATATGGCAGCCGTTGCCGGAGCCGGATATGCGAAGAATCTGCGTCATGATATTTTCTATAAGATACAGGAATTTTCGTTCCATAATATCGATCATTTCTCCACATCCGGACTGGTTACACGTATGACAACAGATATTACGAACGTGCAGATGGCGTATATGATGAGCATTCGTCTGTTAGCAAGAGCACCGATCATGGTGATCTTATCGTGGGTGATGACACTTCTTCTGAATAAGAAAGCAGCGTTACTGTTTCTGATCGTAGTGCCGGTGCTTGGCGGAACACTGATATTTATTGCAAAAAAAGCACATCCGCATTTTATCAAAGTATTTGATGAGTACGATGTGTTAAATAATTCCGTGCAGGAAAATGTAAATGCATCCCGTGTGGTAAAGGCATTTGTAAGAGAAGACTATGAAGTGAAGAAATTTCACGGCATTTCCCAGTATGTGTATAATCTGTTCACAAAGGCAGAGAAGATTGTTGCATGGAACTCACCGGTAATGCAGTTCGTCATGTATACAGTTGTTATCCTGCTTGTTCTGATCGGTGGAAAGAGTATTATCGGTGGTCAGATGGAGACAGGAGAACTGACCAGTATTATTGTATACGCATTGCAGATCATTGGTGCACTGATGATGGTTACATTTGTATTTGTTATGATCATGATTGCGCAGGCATCCACAGACCGTATTACAGAGGTGCTGGAAGAAGTACCGGAGATGCAGGATAAGGAAAATGCAGTAAAGACGGTAGACAATGGCGAGATTGTTTTCAATCATGTGAATTTCAGCTATGCCGGAGAAGGCGGAAATCTGTCGCTGAAAGATATAAATCTTCATATTAAATCCGGTCAGACGATCGGTATCATCGGAGGAACCGGAAGTGCGAAGTCTACACTTGTTCAGCTCATTCCAAGACTTTATGATGTCACAGGCGGACAGGTAAAAGTCGGTGGCGTGGATGTCAGAGATTATGATCTGAAAGTGTTGCGTGACCAGGTGTCCATGGTACTTCAGAAAAATGTATTATTTACCGGGACGATATACGACAACATCCGCTGGGGTGATAAAGATGCAAGCGAAGAGGAAGTAAAAAGAGTATGCCGTCTTGCACAGGCAGACGGATTTGTACAGGAATTTCCGGACGGATATAATACGCAGATCGTGCAGGGCGGTAACAATGTATCCGGTGGACAGAAACAGCGTCTCTGTATTGCAAGAGCATTGCTGAAGAAGCCGAAAATCCTTATTCTGGACGATTCAACGAGCGCAGTAGATACAAAGACGGATGCGCTGATCCGTAAAGCATTCCGGGAAGAGATTCCGGATACGACGAAAATCATTATCGCACAGCGTATTTCTTCTATAGAAGATGCAGATCAGATCATCGTGCTGGATGACGGTAAGGTGCTGGGTGTCGGAACATCGGAAGAGTTGCTGAAGACAAATGATATTTATCGGGAAGTTTATGAGTCACAGGTGAAAGGAGGCGGCGAAGATGAATAAGAAAAAGAGAATTTCTAAAAATGATATCAAGACAGCAAAGCGGCTTCTGAAATATGTGACAGAAACTTATAAATTCCGATTCGTTCTTGTATTTATCTGTATTTTGATCAGTGCGGTAGCAAGTATTTCCGTTTCACTGTCGTTGAAATTTATGCTGGATGATTATATTATTCCGTTGATCGGGCAGCAGAATCCGAATTACACAGAACTGTATCAGGCGCTTGGTGTGCTGGCATGCATTTTCATTGCCGGAGTGCTGGCGACCTTCACATACACAAGATTGATGGTTTATATCGGTCAGGGCGTGCTAAAACGTGTCCGTGACGATATGTTTGAACATATGCAGACACTGCCGATCCGCTATTTTGACGAGCGTACCAATGGTTCCATCATGAGTCTTTACACAAATGATACAGATGCGTTAAGGCAGATGATCAGCCAGGCAATCCCGCAGGCGTTGATGTCTCTGTTTACGATCATCGTGACTTTCATTTCCATGCTTGTGTTAAGTCCGATCCTGACAGTTCTTGCATTTGTTGTGATTGGAATTATGATGAAGGTGACAGGAAAAATCGGTGGAAACAGTGGAAAATATTTTGTGAAACAGCAGAATTCACTTGCGGATGTAACAGGATTTGTAGAAGAACGGATGAACGGACAGCGCGTTGTCAAAGTGTTCAACCATGAACGAATTTCTGAACAGGAATTTGATGAGCTGAATGAAGCGTTGTTCGAGAGTGCTTCCCAGGCAAATAAATTTGCAAATATGATGGGACCGGTTATCGGAAATATCGGTAACTTACAGTTTGTACTGACGGCAGTTCTTGGCGGTTTCCTCTCTGTAGCAGGGGTCGGAGGAATTACGCTTGGCGTTATGGCATCATATCTTCAGTTTACGAAGAGCTTTACACAGCCGTTCATGCAGGTGGCGCAGCAGTTTAACTCGATTGTTATGGCGCTTGCCGGTGCAGAACGTATCTTTGCATTGATCGATGAAGAACCGGAGAAGGACGAGGGTTATGTCACATTGGTCAATGCGAAGAAAGATGCAGATGGAAATATTACTGAGTGCAAAGAGAGAACCGGTATGTGGGCATGGAAACATCCGCACAGCGCAGATGGAAGTGTGACATATACAGAGCTGACCGGAGATGTCCGCTTTGAAGATGTAACGTTTGGATACAAAGATGATAAAGTAATTCTGCATGACATCAGTCTATTTGCAAAACCGGGACAGAAACTGGCATTTGTCGGATCGACCGGAGCCGGTAAGACAACGATCACAAACCTGATCAACCGTTTCTACGATATTCAGGAAGGCAAGATCCGCTATGACGGAATCAATATTGACAAGATCAAGAAGGATGATCTGAGACGGTCTCTTGGAATTGTACTGCAAGATACGCATTTATTTACCGGAACAATCATGGACAATATCCGTTATGGTAATCTGAATGCGACTGACGAGCAGGTATACGAGGCGGCGAAACTGGCGCATGCAGATCAGTTTATTAAAATGCTGCCGCACGGCTACCAGACATTGTTAAGCGGAGACGGTGAGGAACTCTCACAGGGACAGAGACAGCTTCTGTCGATTGCAAGAGCTGCTGTTGCCAATCCGCCGGTACTGATCCTGGATGAAGCGACTTCTAGCATTGATACACGTACAGAGAGTATCGTACAGAAGGGAATGGATAACCTGATGAAAGGACGTACCGTATTTGTGATCGCACATCGGCTCTCTACGATCCGTAACAGTAACGCGATCATTGTTCTGGAGCACGGTAAGATCATCGAGAGAGGTGATCACGAAGATCTCATTAAGAACAAGGGCACGTACTACCAGCTCTATACCGGAAAATTGGAATTATCATAAATAAAAGCAAACCTCCTGCCAGAATCATGAACTCTGGCAGGAGGTTTTTGCTTAGGCGAATTCCGAAGAAGCAATACTATCCGAGGATGCGTTTCAGATCTGCCTCTGGTGTGGAAATTGGTGTCAGCTGATACGTTTCTTTTAATACTTCCAAAACATTTGGTGAGACAAATGCAGGGAGTGTAGGCCCGAGAAGGATATTCCGGATACCAAGATATAACAGTGTGAGCAGGATGCAGACCGCTTTCTGCTCATACCATGACAATACAAGAGTCAGGGGCAGTTCATTGACGCTGCAGTGAAAGGCATCGGCGAGAGCCAGCGCTACTTGAATCGCACTGTAAGCATCATTGCACTGTCCCATATCCATAATACGGGGAAGTCCGTCTATTTCGCCCAGATGCAGATCATTGATCCGGTACTTGCCGCAGGCAAGCGTGAGAATCAATGTATCGGAAGGCGTCTTTTTGGCAAATTCGGTGTAGTAGTTCCGCCCCGGAGCTGCACCGTCGCAGCCACCGATCAGGAAAAAATGACGGATTTTCCCGTTTTTTACAAGATTAATGATCCTGCCGGCTTCTTTTAAGACAGTGCCGTGCGCAAATCCGGTCATAACAGTATTGCCGCCATTGACGCCGTACATCGGATGGTCTTTACCGTAACCGCCACATTCCAGTGCTTTTTCAATAACCGGTGTAAAATCTTTCTCTTCTCCGATGTGGATAAGTTCTGGGTAAGAGACGATGGAGGTGGTAAATACACGGTCGCAGTAGCTCTGTCTTACCGGCATGAGGCAGTTTGTTGTGAACAGGATTGGTGCCGGAATGTTGTGAAATTCAAATTGCTGGTTCTGCCATGCAGTTCCGAAATTTCCTTTCAGATGTGGATATTTCTTAAGCTCCGGGTAGCCGTGGGCAGGCAGCATTTCACTGTGTGTATAAATGTTGATGCCCGTATCGTTTGTCTGTTCCAGAAGCAATTTCAAATCGTGAAGATCGTGTCCACTTACAACAATAAAAGGTCCTTTTTCAATCGTAAGTGGAACTTCAGTCGGAACGGGAGTTCCATAGCTTTCCGTATTGGCTTTGTCCAGAAGCTCCATGCATCGGTAATTGACCTCTCCGGTTTTCAGGACGTAGGAGAGAAGTCTTTCGAAGTTTTCTTTACTAGTATCTGACGGTTCACCGAGAACAGCAAGCGCTTCGTAGAAATAATTCAGAACATCCCGGTCAGTGTAGCCAAGCGCCAGTGCATGATAAGCATAGGCAGCCATGCCGCGCAGTCCGAAGAGAATCAGAGATTTCAAAGAGCGGATATCCTCATGATTTTCCCAGATATTTCGGATGTCATATTCTTCTGCGGAAGCATCGATCGCGTTTCTTTCCGCTTGTATTTCCTGTGTCAGTTTGCGCACATTGTCTTCATGGAAATTCACATTTGTGATCGTTGTAAAAAGTCCTTTCAGCACGAGTCGGTCAGATTGCTCAGAAGGTGTCTTTTTATTTACTGCGCGGGCAAGACCGATCAGTGCGTTTGTGAGTGCATCCTGCGCATTTGCAGTGCCACATTTTTTGCCACAGACGCCGGCATTTCCTTCACAGCCGGTATTGTGAGCGGTCTGCTGGCATTGAAAACAAAACATTTTATTCATAGGTTGTCATCCTTTCTTTGTAGTATAATATAGGATTTGTAAAATTGGGGAAAATATACAGGAATAAAAAATCTCCTGCCAGAATTTCTCCGGCAGGAGGTGAATGTCTCAGTTTTAGAAAAGTACATCGTAGTTTCAGTTTTTTGACACTGGTATTATGTTATAAAGTATCATCGCGTTTGATATATCCTGGATGACCCGGATCCGCAATAATCTCTGGTGTATGGATCAGTTTGGCATTGCGGTCGATGACCATATTCTCAACATGAACACCTTTGCCGATCTTGACGCCGGAAAGAACAACACAATTCTTCACGACAGCGCCCTCTTCAATCTGGCAACCACGTCCCATAACAGAATGTTCAACCGTTCCCTCAATTGAGCTTCCGTTGGAAATAACAGAATTTTTTACATCTGCACTTTCAAAATAATGTGTCGGTGCGGAATCGTTTGTACGTGTATAAATTGGCCAGTCTTTACTAAAGAGGCTTCTTGCTGTCTTAAAATCAATCAGAGAGATATTTGCATTATAATAACTTCCAAAATCAGAGATTGCAGCAAAATAACCTCTGTGGGAAACACCACGGATATCAAGTTCGCCACATTCCATGTTAATGATATCTGCAAGTGTATATGAGGAAGAAGTTTTCTTCGCTTTGTGAATCAGTTCAATGAAAAGCTCTTTCTTCATTATATAAGTATCCATGGAGATATTTCGTGTCTTTGCTGTTCCACGGTTCGGCTCCATGTCCAGTACGCCTTTCTGCTTGTTCAGGTTCAGAACATTACAGTTGATGAAAGCGCTTTTGGCATTGTCAACTGTGTGATATAACATTGTAATATCAGCACCGGATTCAATGTGTGTCTCAATCAGATCAGTATAATCCTGACAGTAGATCATATAGCTTGGAGCGATTACAACATATGGGAAATCTTCTGATTCAATACATTCCATATTATCGTAAAATGCTGCAATATCATTATTATAAAGATCCTGTTCGTTGCCGGTCATAGAAAATAAAGTATGTAAACGTCCACGCTTAGAGTTAATGTTGTAATGTCTTCCTGTTCCAAGATGGTCGTTCAGAGAACGTGGCTTTCTTCTTACGTAAACCTGAATGTGGTCAATGCCGCTATTACTCATATTTGAAATAGGAAAGTCTACAACACGGTATCTTCCCAGAAAGGAAACTGCTGCGACCGGACGATAACTCTGCAATCCTTCAACGCGGACATGGTTTCCCGCAAAATTTACAATTCCAAATGCTTTTGCCATATTATTCAACCCCCTTTACGCGCTTGGACACAAGTTCAATATGTTCGCTGTCTGCGCTTCCTACAACGGCGTCTTTGCCAATCTTAACACCGTCTGCGACAAGTGCGCGGGTGATAACAGCGCCTTCTTCAACCTCTACGCCCGGCATCAGTACGCTGTCGATGACCTTTGCACCAGGGTTGACTCTTGCACCGGTGAAAAGGACAGAATTTTTCACTTCGCCGTCTACCATACAGCCCTGTGTAATAAATGCGCGGGTGATGTCGGCATCCGGTCCGATATACTGAGGAAGAGCTGTAACATCCTCGGTATAGATTTTCCATGTCGGATCGCCCAGATCCAGTTCGTTGTTGGCATCCAGAAGATCCATATTAGCTTCCCAGAGAGAATCGATCGTTCCGACATCTTTCCAGTATCCTTTGAACTTGTATGCATAAAGATATTTGCCATCATTTAATAATGTAGGGATAATATCTTTACCAAAATCATGGCTGGAATCCGTATCCTTCATATCAGCAATCAGCATCTTACGGAGAAGTTTCCAATTAAATATGTAAATTCCCATAGAAGCCAGATTACTCTTCGGTTTTTCCGGTTTCTCCTCGAATTCTATAATCTGTCCTTCTTCGTTTGTGTTCATGATACCGAAACGGCTAGCTTCTTTCATCGGGACCTGGATAACTGCAATTGTCGCATCGGCATTGTGTGCCTTGTGCTCTTCCAGCATCTTCGCATAATTCATCTTATAAATGTGATCGCCGGAAAGAACAAGTACATATTCCGGATCGTATGTGTCGATGAAATCAATGTTCTGTGAAATCGCATCGGCAGTACCGCGGTAAACATCCAGATTGGTGTCTGCTTTCTCGCGAGGAGGCAGTACATAGACACCGCTTTCTTTTGCGTCAAGTCCCCAGCGGCGACCTGCAGCTACATAACTGTTTAGAAGAATGGATTCATACTGTGTTAAGACACCTACAACATCTATTCCACTGTTGGCACAGTTGCTGAGCGGGAAATCAACAATGCGATATTTGCCACCGTAAGATACGGCTGGTTTTGCCACTTTGTTAGTCAGCTCATGCAGTCGGGATCCTCTGCCACCAGCTAAAATCATTGCTAACATATTATTATGTTTCATAGTGAGCCCTCTCTTTCTTACTCGATAAAATAATTATACAATTTTTTGCTATCAGACGCAATTGTATTGCAATGTTTTTACTAAAATTTTTGTGAAAAAAGAGACAATATAGCGAAAATTGTTTATAGATAAAAACAATAAATGTTAATCATTGATTACTATTGTCTAATAGTTATAAATGTGCTAGATTTATACGGTAAAATCGGATTATAAAATAGAGAGATTTATTTGAGAAAGGGAGGAAATGCAATGGATTATCAGAGATTGCTACAGGGAATCCTTGATATCGGAGAAGCTATGCTGATGAGTGGGGCTGAGAACTTCCGAATAGATGACAGTTTATATAGAATATGTAAGAGTTATGGTTTTGTAAAATATGATGTATTTGTTATACCAAGCAACATTCAGATCACGGTGGAGACGCCGGATGGAGAGATCCTTACACAGATCCGTCATATCGAATCGACAGATACGAATTTTGACAGACTGGATTATCTCAATAATCTGTGCAGATATGTTTGCCAAAATAAACCGGACGACAAGGAACTTCGGGAAAAATATCTGGAAGTTATGAGAAGACCACAGCAGAAACCATATACGAAGTATTTTGCTGCCGTGATGGGCGGAACCGGATTTGCCGTGTTCTTTGGATGCAATTTTGCGGATGCAATCGTTGCAGTGATCGTATCGCTGATGATCGTTATTGTAGGCGGATGGTTAAGCAGAAGAGAAGAGAATCTGATGATTTACAACCTGATCCTGTCTTTTTTATCAGAAGTGATCATTATAGAGTCTGTCCGGATGGGGCTTGGAAGTCATCCGGAGAGGATTATGATCGGCATCGTTATGCTGCTGATCAGTGGACTTGGCACAACGAACGGTATCCGGGAGCTTTTGCAGAGAGATTTCATTTCCGGAACGATCAATATCATGAATTCGATGCTGGGAGCTGCAGGAATTGCATTCGGTACGGCGCTTGCGATGATCATGCTGAAAGGTGTATCAGCGGAAGGCTTTATTTTAAATCACAGTATACCAATCCAGCTGATATCCTGTACGATTGCCTGTATTGGATTTGCATTCTGGTTTAAGATCCGTGGGAGACAGGTGTGGTATTCCGGAGTAGGTGCTTTCTTTACCTGGGCGATTTATGCCGGAGTATATGCGATCAGACCGAGTAACTTTATTGCAACCTTACTGGGAGCCGTATTCGTAGGATTTTTTGCATTTATCATGTCGAGAGTCAACCGCGCGCCGTCAACGATCTTCCTGACTGCGTCTGTGTTCCCGCTGATTCCCGGACCGAATCTCTACTATATGATGTATGGAATCACCAGCAATGATAAAGCAATGGCAATCAGCGAGACGATGGTATTGTTTGAAACATGTCTGGCAATTGCTTTTGGATTCCTTATCGTTGATGTGGCATCCAGAACGATCATGCGGGCTATGAAGAGAGAATATCATATAGGAAAACATTCATAATAGAAGAAAAAGGCTTGCTTTTTCACCTGGTGTATGGTATACTATGATGGCGAATGGAAGTAGGTCTTTTTTTTATGCCTAAAAAAGACGAGGCAGTCTCGCAAACTGCCAGCAACACGTTAACTTAAGAAATATGAAGCGAGGTGGAAGTTGTGCGTACAAGAATCACATTGGAATGTACAGAATGCAAGCAGCGTAACTACAACATGACAAAGGATAAGAAATCTCATCCGGAGCGCATGGAAACAAAGAAATACTGCAGATTCTGTAAGTCACACACATTGCACAAGGAAACAAAATAATCGCCAAGAAGGAGTGTGAATGTCATGAGTGAAAAGACTCAGAAAAAAAGCTGGTTTAAAGGTCTTAGCAGTGAATTCAAAAAGATCGTGTGGCCAGATCAGATGACACTTGTGAAACACTCGGCAGCCGTTGTTATCACTTCGGCAATTCTGGGCGCGATTATTGCACTGATTGATTTCCTGGTACAGCATGGTATCGATATATTAGTCAATCTTGGCTAATTAAGAAACGAACAGGAAAGGTGAGATTATGTCAGAAGCAAGATGGTATGTAGTTCATACTTATTCAGGGTATGAGAACAAAGTAAAAGCCAACATTGATAAGACAGTTGAAAACAGACATCTGGAAGATCAGATCCTGGAGGTTCGTGTTCCGATGCAGGATGTAGTGGAACTCAAGAACGGAGTGCAGAAAGCAACTCAGAAGAAGATGTTTCCGGGATACGTGCTCATTCATATGATCATGAATGACGACACTTGGTATGTTGTGCGTAATACAAGAGGAGTAACAGGATTTGTCGGACCTGGATCAAAACCGGTTCCGCTTACAGATGCTGAGATGGCTCCACTTGGAATTGCACAGGACAACATTGTGGTAGATTTTGAAGAAGGAGATACCATTCAGGTTATCGCCGGAGCATGGGCTGACACTGTTGGTGTTATTCAGACGATTAACCCGCAGAAGCAGAGCCTGACGATCAATGTTGAACTGTTCGGCCGCGAAACGCCGGTAGAAATTGGTTTCGCAGAAGTTAAAAAGATGTAAGAGCACAGAGATTTATTCTGTACCCATTACGAAAGTTAGAAGAAGATGTGGGAGGGTACACATAAGTCCCGCAATCACCACAAGGAGGTAATTGAAATGGCAAAAAAAGTACAAGGTTACATTAAATTACAGATTCCTGCTGGAAAAGCAACTCCGGCACCACCGGTTGGACCAGCTCTTGGTCAGCACGGTGTAAACATCGTTGAATTTACAAAACAGTTCAACGCTAAGACAGCAGATCAGGGAGATATGATCATCCCTGTAGTAATTACTGTTTATAATGACAGAAGCTTCAGCTTCATCACAAAGACACCACCGGCAGCAGTTCTGATTAAGAAAGCCTGCAACATCAAATCTGGATCAGGCGTTCCGAATAAGAAGAAAGTTGCTACTATTACAAAAGCACAGGTTCAGGAAATCGCTGAGCTTAAGATGCCGGACTTAAATGCTGCATCTGTTGAATCTGCTATGAGCATGATCGCAGGAACTTGCCGCAGCATGGGTGTAACAGTTGAAGAATAAGTGGGAGGGTTTTCCCGATAATACCACAAGGAGGTTTATTTAGAATGAAAAGAGGAAAGAAATACGTTGAAGCTGCAAAAGCAATCGACAGAGCAACTCTGTATGATGCTGCTGATGCAGTAGCATTAGTAAAGAAAACTGCAGTAGCAAAATTCGATGAAACAATCGAAGCTCATATCAGAACCGGATGTGACGGACGTCACGCTGACCAGCAGATTCGTGGAGCAGTTGTACTGCCACACGGAACAGGTAAAAAAGTTCGTATCTTAGTATTTGCTAAAGATGCTAAAGCTGAAGAAGCTAAAGCAGCTGGAGCTGATTATGTTGGAGGAGAAGAACTCATTCCGAAGATCCAGAACGAGAACTGGTTCGAATTTGACGTAGTAGTAGCTACACCAGATATGATGGGTGTTGTTGGTCGTCTTGGTCGTGTACTTGGACCAAAAGGACTTATGCCGAACCCGAAGGCTGGTACAGTAACTATGGACGTTACAAAAGCTGTTCAGGAAATCAAAGCCGGTAAGATTGAGTACAGACTTGATAAAACAAACATTATCCATGTGCCAGTAGGTAAAGCATCCTTTACTGAAGAACAACTTGCGGACAACTTCCAGACGCTTATCGATGCAATTAACAAAGCAAGACCAGCAGCTGTTAAAGGACAGTACTTAAAGAGTGTTGTTCTGACATCTACAATGGGACCTGGTGTTAAGGTTAACCCAATGAAACTTGCTTAATTAAAGGCAGAATAATATCATGGAGTCTTTGCAAAACGGATGAAGTGTTCATCCGCGGAGCGAAGGCTCTTTTTTGTTTTAGCGTTGAAGGAAAGATTAAGAATTTATGAAGAACCTTGTGTTTCGTGTCGAAAGATAGTAAGATGGGATTATCTTTCAGAATGTAACAGCTTGCAGCGTTTCTGCATACTGAAGATGAGAAGGAGGACGAGGGTTATGTATTTAAACACAGAATTGAAAATGAATGGAAAGAATGCTTTCCGTAGAAATTACTGGCCGTGTGTCGGGGCAACGCTTGTGGTTAGTTTACTTACAGGGGGTGGCACATCTGTAGCCAGTAATGCATCAGATGTGTCGAGCCTGGCGACGAATACATTTTCGGGTTCAACATCTGCTACAGACTACATTATGAGCATTCCAACAGGGCTTGCAGGAATGGCAGTCAGCATCTTGGGAGTAGTAGCTATCCTTGCAGTATTGTTTAGCTTATTTGTCAGTAATGTAATGGAAGTTGGTGGAGACCGCTTCTTTATCCAGAACAGAGATTCAGCGCCGACAGTCGGAACAATTTTTGACGGATTCAAGTCTGGCAATTATCTGAATATTGTAAAGACAATGTTTCTGAAAGACTTATATACTTTCCTGTGGACATTACTGCTGATCATTCCGGGGATTGTAAAGAGTTTTGAATACCTGATGGTTCCGTATATTCTTGCGGAAAATCCGGGTATGGACAGTAGAGAGGCATTTGCATTGAGTAAACAGATGATGGACGGAGAGAAAGCAAATGCATTTATGCTGGGACTGTCCTTTATTGGTTGGGATATTTTAACTATTATAACATGTGGAATTGCAGGTGTTTTCTATGTATATCCATATGTATATGCAACGTATGCTGAACTGTACGCATATAATAAAGAAAAAGCATTCCAGCAGGGATGGATTCATTAGAACGGAATATTAAAGCTGACAGGCTTGCAAAGTCTATTATGAAGTATTTGCAAGCCTGTTTTTGTATAGTAGCTTTCTGCTACAGCAATGAAGTCGGCAATTATGCAGATGGCAGATTCTGAAGATGAGTCATGGAGAGAAATTCTTCCATAGCTCTTGTTTTATATTTGTGGTTCTTGTAGTAGAAATAAACCTGACGGTGGGCGCTGTCACCGGCTAATTTGTAATAAACGAAATGCTCAAATGCCGGGAGCTGTCTTACAAGCATATCGCTAATAAATGTGGCACCGAGCTGTGTGGATGCAGCCATGTAGGCGGTGGACTGCTGATCCAGTTCCAGAATAATATGTGGATGAAAGCCTGCTTCGCGGCACAGCCTGTCTGCACGGATCCTTGTGTCATTTCCCGGTGCAAGAGTGATAAAAGGAAGCTTTGAAAAATGTTCCAGTGGCACAGCAGGGCAGGTACCTTTC
The DNA here is from genome assembly GCF_003473885.1 of Dorea sp. AM13-35. NCBI lineage: Bacteria > Bacillati > Bacillota > Clostridia > Lachnospirales > Lachnospiraceae > Dorea > Dorea sp. AM13-35. Next base: position 11,434 of record NZ_QUCZ01000003.1, on the reverse strand, counting down.
AGATAGTCCTTGTTTTGGATTGATTCATGAGATAACTGGTATGATTCAAGCTTTTCGTTTTCGCGGAAATGACGTGGGACAGCGAGAAAAATATTTTCCATACAGTAGAGTTCACGGCTGTAAAGTGTACTGTCATAATGATAGTTGTCGATTACGAAGTCAACGGAGTTATTGCTGAGCAAAGATTCCAGAAGCGTTGTATTTCCCTCTGTGATCTGGATGTCAACGTCAGGGAATTTTTTCTTAAAATCTGTGACGATCGGTGGCAGAACATAACCGGCGAAGAGCGTGCTGGCGCCAAGCGACAGACTTCCGGTTTTCAGTGTAGTCAGATTGTTGATGTAATTTTCCACCCGCTGCTCAATCTGGAAAATCTCTTCCGCAGCTTTTATATAAACTTCCCCGACTTCTGTAAGCTGCAGTGGGCTGGTGCTGCGGTCGAACAAAGGAAACCCGATTTCTTTCTCTACTTTCTTTACACGGGCGCTTAAAGAAGGCTGGCTGATATAAAGGTTCTGCGCGGCTTTTGAAAAGCTCTTTTCTCTGTAAACTTCATAAATATATTTCTTCCACGTAAACATAAAATTCTCCTTATAGTTAAAATGATATAACATTTATATAATTATAAGTATTTGAATATAGTATACTACTGCGTTATGATAATAGCAACAAGAGAAAGATAAACAAAACAGGAGAAAGATAAACAATTAATGATATAAAATATAAAGGTGGGGAATACAATGAATAAAATCTTAAGAGCAAAGAGAATGGAACATGTACACTCAGATATCAGAGGACCATTATTTATTGAAGCTATGAACATGCAGGCAAAGGGAATCGACGTGCTGAAATTGAATACCGGTAATCCGGCAACATTTGGTTTTAAACAGCCGAAGAGCATTGAAGATGCACTGGGGCATCACACAGCTGATGGGGTAGGCTATTGTGATTTCAGGGGGATGCCGCAGTCCCGTGAAGCGATTAGCTCATATCACAGATCAAAAGGAATCAAAGGCGTAACAGCTGATGATGTATTTATTGGTAATGGAGTCAGTGAGGTTGTTTCGTTTGCATTAATGCCACTTTTAAATGATGGCGATGAAGTGCTTGTACCAACACCGAGTTATTCAATTTGGGGAAATTCTGTATATCTTGCAGGAGGAAAACCGGTGTTCTATGTTTGCGATGAGAAGGCAAACTGGTATCCGGATATCGACGATATCCGTTCTAAGATCACATCCAGAACAAAAGCAATCGTTGTGATCAATCCGAATAATCCGACTGGAATGTTATATCCAAGAGAGATTCTGGAACAGATCGTTGAAGTCGCAAGAGAAGCCGGAATCATGGTATTTGCCGATGAAATCTACGATCGCCTTGTAATGGACGGACTGGAGCATACATCGATCGCATCACTTGCGGATGATGTGCCGATGGTAACGCTGAACGGACTTTCCAAATCCCACTGCTTGTGTGGATACAGATGTGGATGGATGATCATCAGCGGACCGAGAGCACTGACAGAAGATTACAAACAGGGAATCGTACAGCTTACATCTCTTCGTTTGTGCGCAAATACACTGGGACAGATTGTTATCCCGGCTGCACTTGATGATATGGAGACACCGATGTCCATGGTTCGCCCGGGTGGAAGAATCTACGAGCAGAGAGAAGCAACGATCCGTGAGCTTGAGAAGATTGACGGACTTTCATTTGTAAAGAACAACAGTGCATTCTATATCTTCCCGAAAATGGATGCAGATAAGTTCCACATTACGGATGACAAGCAGTTTGCAAGTGATCTGCTTCATGAGACAAATATTCTGCTTGTACCGGGAAGCGGATTTGATTGGCACAGACCGGATCACTTCCGTCTGGTTATGCTTCCACAGGCAGAAGTTCTCTCTGATGCGATGAAACGTATGGGAGAGTTCCTGGATGGTTATGACCAGAGAAAGTCCTTTAAAATAGAGAGAAAATCTGCGTAAAACAGATCGTGAAAACAGATTATAAAAATGGTCATAAAAAATAACGGATAAATACAAAAAAGTATTGACAAATACATGCAGGTGTGATAATCTGTTCAAGGACTGCCGAAGACAGTAGGTATTCGCAAGAATGTAAGGATGAGATTCAGACGCCTACCGAGGAAAGATCGATACAAAATGTATGACTTTACAACCTCTATGTCTTAGGATGTAGAGGTTTTATTTTTTATCTATCGGCGGTGTAAAACTCAAAATCTATAAGGAGGTGCACCATTCGTGGCAAAAGTTGAATTAAAACAACCAATCGTACAGGCTATTGCAGAAGATATCAAAGATGCAGCAAGCGTTGTCTTAGTTGACTATCGTGGACTGACTGTTGCAGAGGACACTGCTCTTCGTAAACAGTTAAGAGAAGCTGGTATCGTCTACAAAGTTTGTAAAAACACAATGATGAAAAGAGCTTTTGAAGGAACTGATTTTGCAGCTTTAGATGAACACTTGGAAGGTCCAAGCGCTATCGCAATTTCTAAAGATGACGCTACAGCTCCTGCAAGAATCCTTTGCAAATTCGCAAAAGATGCAAAAGCACTTGAATTAAAAGCTGGTGTTGTTGAAGGTACAGTTTACGATGTAGCAGGACTTACAGAACTTTCCAAAGTTCCTTCAAGAGAAGAGTTACTGTCCAAGTTACTTGGAAGCTTACAGTCACCTATCACCAATCTTGCTCGTGTTCTTAATCAGATCGCAGAGCAGGGAGGCGAAGCTGCTCCGGCTGAAGAAGCAGCAGAAGAAGCTCCGACAGAGGAGTAATCAATTATAACAAATATTAAAAAATGGAGGATAATAAAATGGCAAAATTAACAACAGCTGAATTTATTGATGCAATCAAAGAGTTATCAGTATTAGAGTTAAATGATTTAGTAAAAGCATGTGAAGAAGAATTTGGTGTTTCTGCAGCAGCAGGTGTAGTAGTTGCAGCAGCAGGAGCTGACGGAGCAGGAGCAGCAGAAGAGAAAGATGAGTTCGACGTAGAATTAGTATCTGCTGGATCTTCTAAAGTAAAAGTAATCAAAGTTGTTCGTGAGATCACAGGACTTGGATTAAAAGAAGCTAAAGAATTAGTAGACGGAGCTCCGAAGGTAGTTAAAGAAGGCGCTTCTAAAGCTGAGGCTGAGGAAATCAAAGCTAAACTTGAGGGTGAAGGTGCAGAAGTTAACCTTAAATAATTTTGAGTTTTCATACACTGAGTGTAAAAAGAGTTCGCATTATGCGGACTCTTTTTTATATGAAACTTGTTTAAGTAATATGTTATAAATAAGTTTGAACTTAACTTATTTGAGTAATATGATACAAACAAGTTTCTGTTGAACTTGTTTGAGGAATATGTTATAAAAGTGAAATAGCACAAAACTTAACAGGAGGTTTTCAAATGATACGTTTTAACAATGATTACAATCATGGCGCGCATAATGCGATTATTCAGGCGATTGGTGAGATCAATACAGAATCTTATGCGGGATATGGAGAAGATGAGTGGTGTCAGAAAGGAGCCGACGAGATCCGGAAATATCTTGGCGGTGCAGATGTAGATATTCATTTTATGGTTGGGGGAACACCGGCGAATATTACCGTAATGACTGCTGCCTTACGTCCTTATGAGAGTGTGATCTGTGCAGAAAACGGACATATCAATCACCATGAGGCAGGTTCTATTGAACATACCGGACATAAGATATTGTCAGTTCCTGCGAAAGAAGGAAAATTAACGGCAGAAGCAGTCAGAGAGACAGCCGCACATTATTACGATCACGGACAGGTGGAATTTCTGACTGCTCCGAAGATTGTATTTCTATCTTCGCCTTCCGAATATGGAACTATCTACAGTAAGAAAGAGCTTTTAGAGATTCGGAAAGTATGCGATCAGTACAATATGTATCTGTACGTGGACGGTGCAAGACTTGGTTACTGGCTTTCATGCAGTGCATGTGATGTGACGCTGGAAGATCTTGCACGGATCGCGGATGTATTTTACATAGGTGGAACGAAGTGCGGCGCTTTATTTGGAGAAGCGCTTGTAATTGTAAATAAAAACCTGCGCGACCATTTTCGCACTTACATGAAACAGAGCGGTGGAATTCTTGCGAAAGGCTGGCTGCTCGGTGTGCAGTTCTATACATTGTTTAAAGATGGACTTTATTTTGAACTTACAAAACATGCAGATGATCTGGCAGCAAAACTGAAACAGGGATTTGCCGATGCTTCGATCCCGCTGTACATGGACAGCCCTACAAATCAGTTATTTGTAATTCTGACAAATGAAAAGGCAGACGAACTTGCAGAAGAGTTTACTTATGAATTTGATCATGTAGTAGATGAAGAACGTATCTGCGTGCGCTTCTGTACAAGCTGGAGCAGCACAGAAGAAGAGGTTGATAAATTAATCGCGGCTTTGTAAAGTTGCAGAAAATATGTGACATTTCAACGATACACCTGTAAAGGACGTTCTCCTAGGCTGCAATGGACAAGTTGACACGTTTTTTTGCGGAGTATATAATAAATTGCAGTCATACAACAGGGAGGATATAGTTTTGGAAAAGTTAAAACCTGTGGCAACAGAAAGAAGACGGCAGATGAGAAATGATATCTACCGCTATATTTTTTATTCCAAAGAACCGGTCAGCAAGCAACAAATTGCAAATGCACTGAATGTCAGCCGTCCAACAGTGCTCCAGAATCTTCTGGAGTTAGAAGAGGCCGGTCTGGTAGAAATGGCAGAAATCAGAGAATCCCAGGGAGGAAGACCACCGGCAGCTTATGTGGCAAAGGGGGATATTAAGATGGCGCTTGGTGTGTCGCTGTCAGCAAATCAACTCAAATTTCTGCTCTCGGATCTGAAGCAGAATGTACTGGCATATAAAGAGATAGATCTGGAGTATCAGACAGATTCAGATGTATTTGCGATTACAGAAGAACAGCTTGAAGTATTTCTCACAGAAAATCATGTAGACCGGAAACGCCTGTTGGGAGTCGGAATCACAATACCAGGAGTATTTGATGAAAATACCAAGAATCTAATACTTTCACCAACAATAAAACTAAAAGATTTTCGTATAGAAGAGATCCGTAAAAAAATTCCATATCCGCTGTTTTTTGAAAATGACGGAATTAGTGGTGGCGTCGCAGAATGGCTTTCGCGGGATGCCGAAGAGAAAAAGAAGGATTTTGTGTATTTATTCCTGGAAGAAGGAGTAGGGGGAGCTATTTTTTTAAATGGAGCACCTTTTTACGGAGTTTCACACAGAAGTGCTGAGTTTGGACACATGAAAGTAGAATCTAATGGGAAAATCTGTAACTGCGGAAAGAGAGGATGTCTGGAAGCCTACTGCAGTGCACTGAGACTGAGCACAGAGCTGGGAATCACGATAGATAAATTCTTTGAAGATCTGGAAGATAATCCGGAATATCAGAAAATTTGGGAGGATGTTCTGGAACATCTGGCAGTCGGTATTAATAATTTAAGACTCGCATTCGACTGTGATGTTGTACTTGGCGGTTTTCTGTCATACTATTTGCAGCCATATATGGGGAAATTAAAAGAGATGGTTGCTGATCTGAGTATTTTCGGGGAAGATGCAGAGTATATTAAGATAGGTCAATACCCAAGACGGGCTGTCATGATGGGTGTCGCATGGCATTTTACAAATGAATATATAGAAAATATATAAAAATGTATCGGAGTACGAAAGGCTTCAGCACATTTTTTGATTATATAAAGTGCACAAAAAATAAAAAAGGTATTGTTTGTTTTCAACAAAAAAGCAAAAAGCTATTGAAAAAAAAGTAGAATACAGGTATATTCTACTTATGAAAGTTGTTTTACAAAAATAATTTCATAAGTAATTACAAAAGTAGGAAAAGAAAGGAAGGAACGAGATGAAGGTGAAAAGAATATTGTCAGGACTGCTGGCAGTAGCAATGGTCTTCTCGCTTACCGCATGCAGCGGCATCATGGAACCAAAGAAGAATGATGGAAAGAAGACGGTTGGAATTGCGATGCCGACAAAGACACTGGAACGATGGAACCGTGATGGTGCATACCTGAAAAAGAAGTTCGAAGATGCCGGGTATAATGTAGAGCTTACTTATTCGGATAACAAGATCGATCAGCAAGTAAAGGATATAGAAAGTCTGATCGCAGATGATGTGAATCTGCTTCTGGTAGCAACGATCGACGGTGAGTCTATGACGCAAGTATTAAGAGATGCAAAGGATATGGGAATTCCTGTAATTGCATACGACCGTCTGATCCGTGAATCGGATGCAATTGATTATTATGTTTCCTTTGATAATTACAAGGTTGGACAGATGCAGGGACAATTTGTAATTGACAAATTCGGACTGGATCTGAAGGACAAATCAAAGAGTTATAACATTGAATTTACAGCAGGTGATCCGGCAGACAATAATGCGACATATTTCTTTAATGGTGCTTATGACACATTAAAACCTTACTTGGATGCAGGAATCCTGAAAGTTCCTTCTAAACAGACAAAGTTTGATCAGGTTGCAACAAAAGCCTGGGATACGGCAACTGCGATGACCAGATTCCAGAATATTTTAGGATCTAACTATTCCAAAGGAAAACAACTGGATGCAGTGGTATGTTCCAATGATGCAACAGCATTAGGAGTACTTCAGGCAATTGATTCGGACTATGCCGGAGATAATAAAGTACTGCTTACCGGACAGGATGCGGACGAAGCCAATCTTGCAAAGATTGTAGATGGAAAACAGACGATGACTATTTACAAAACATCAGCAAATGAAGCAGAAGTAGCCATTGATGTAGGAAAAGCAATCTTAAATGGAGAAAAACCAGATGCGAATTTGATAAAAAAAGCCAACTGGGATTTTTCATGTAAGTATGATACAAAGACTTATGATAACGGTAAAAAGGTTGTTCCGTCTTACCTGCTGACTCCGGTGGTTGTCACAAAAGATAATCTTCAAAAAGAATTGATTGATACAGGATATTACAAACTGGATAAGAAGGGATATCCGAAGAATGCAAATTAACCTGATGAGACGGGAGGAAGAAAGAGATGGCTGATTATATTCTGGAAATGAAGAACATTACAAAGCTTTATCCGGGAGTAAAAGCGCTTGACAATGTAAATCTCAAAGTCGAAAGAGGAGAGATTCATGCACTGGTCGGTGAAAATGGTGCCGGAAAATCAACGCTTATGAATGTTCTTTCCGGAACGATTCCTTACGGGGAATACACCGGAGATATTGTATATAATGGAGAAGTTTGTCAGTTCCATAATATTCATGACAGTGAGGACAAAAAAATCGTAATTATCCACCAGGAACTTGCGTTGATTCCTGAAATGACAATTGCGGAGAATATGTTTCTTGGAAATGAACGGAAAAACAGATTCGGAAAAATTAACTGGAATGAAGCGTACAAACAGGCTGATGAAAATATGAAAAAAGTAGGCTTAAAAGAACAGTCTTCCATGTTGATTAAAGATATCGGAACCGGAAAACAGCAACTAGTTGAGATCGCAAAAGCACTTTCCAAAGATGTAAAACTTCTGATTCTGGATGAGCCTACAGCATCTTTAAACGAAAAAGATTCCAAGATGCTTCTGGATATGCTTTTAAAATTCAAAGAAGAGGGAATGACGGCGATCATCATTACCCACAAATTGAACGAAGTTGCTTATGTTGCTGATAAGATTACGGTAGTCCGTGATGGATCAACAATCGAAACTATGGATAATAAAGATCACAACATAGATGAAGAACGAATCATCAAGGGAATGGTCGGAAGAGAATTGTCCAACCGTTATCCGCAGCGTGAGCATAACATTAGTGATGAAGTACTTTTTGAGGCGAAAGACTGGACTGTTTATCATCCGGTTTATACAGAAAAATGTATGGTAGATCATGTGAACTTTCATGTAAACAGAGGAGAAATTGTAGGATTCTCCGGGCTTCAGGGCGCCGGAAGAACAGAACTTGCAATGTCTTTATTTGGAAAAAATTATGGAAGCCATATTTCCGGACAGGAGTTTATCCGAGGTGAAGAAGTTCATTTGAAAAATGAAAAAGATGCAATTTTACATGGACTGGCATATGCAACGGAAGACCGGAAAACAAACGGATTGATTCTAAGTGACACAATTGCACGGAATACAACAATGGCAAGAATGGAAAAAATATCTAATCGCTTTGGTGTGATCGATGTAGATAAAGAGAATAAAGTTGCCGAAGAGTATGTAAAAAGGATGCGTACAAAGACACCGGGGATTTTCCAGAAAGCCGGTAACCTGTCAGGAGGAAATCAGCAGAAAGTACTCCTGTCAAAATGGATGTTCGCAGAACCGGATGTTTTATTCCTGGATGAGCCGGGACGAGGTATTGACGTAGGAGCAAAATATGAGATTTACTGCATTATGAATGAAATGGTAAAAGAAGGCAAAGCAGTTGTTATGATTTCTTCAGAACTGCCGGAACTTCTTGGAATGTGTGATCGAATTTATATTATGAACGAAGGAAGACTGGTGGGAGAGTTAGAAGCCAGTGAAGCAACGCAGGAGCGAATCATGGATAAGATTCTTTCCTCAAATGATGAAAAGGAAAACTAAGGAGGTAACGGCATGAAACTGAAGTCAACATTAAAACAATATACCATGGTTATTGCATTGGTTATTGTATTTATATTTTTTACAGTATTGACAGGGGGGAGACTGATTCTTGCACAGAATATCTCCAACTTGCTTTTGCAGAACGCATATGTAATGGTAATGGCATGTGGAATGCTTTTATGTATTTTAACAGGTGGTAACGTAGATCTGTCAGTAGGAGCAACCTTATGTCTCTCCGCTGCGCTGGCAGCAACAGCATTGCAGTCCGGTAAATCACCGGTTGTTGCGATCATAATGGCAATGGCTGCTGCACTGGTTATCGGACTGTTTCAGGGTATTTTAATTGGATATGTCCATGTTCCTCCGTTTATCTGTACACTGGCAGGTATGTTCTTATACAGAGGTCTGGCACGTGCGGTACTGGATTCCAAAACATGTGGTATTACAAATGAAAAATTCCTGGATATTTTCTCTTCATACTTAAGAATGCCAGGTGAAAAACCAAGAGCATGTACTTCCTCTCTGATCGTTGCAGTAATTGTTGCAGTAGTTATTGCTGCTTGTATGCTCTTTAGTTATTATAGAAAGAAAAAACATGGCTATGAAACGAAACCATTTATTTCCATGCTAATCAAATTGATCATTATTGATGCATTAATTGTTATATATGGATGGAAACTTTCACAGTTCAAAGGAATTCCGGTCATGTTACTCTGGATTCTTGCAGTTGTAATTATCTTCGCTTTTGTTACTTCATCTACTGTATTTGGACGTTATTTCTATGCAGTTGGTGGAAATGAGAAGGCGACAAAGCTTTCAGGAATTGATCCTAGAAGAGTGTATTTCTGGGCTTACTTCCTGATGAGTGCATTGGCTGGTCTGTCTGGTCTGCTGGTAGCTGCCAGAATCGGTTCTGTAGATGGAAACATGGGAAATACATATGAGATGGATGCCATCGCATCTTGCTTCATCGGAGGAGCTTCTGCATATGGTGGCTCAGGAACTGTCGGAGGAGTTATGGTCGGTGCCGTTCTGTTGGGTGTTATCAATCAGGGAATGTCAATTTACGGACTGCCAGATCAGTGGCAGTATGTAGTAAAAGGAGTTGTACTTCTTGCTGCTGTAATTTTCGATGTAGTTTCTAATAAGAAAACAGGAAAAGCATAAAACGGAATAATAGGAAATAAAATGCCGGAGTCTTTCTCTTTCAGAATGAGAAGAGAAAGACTCCGGCATTTTATAAGGAGAAAAATTTTGATCCGCTGAAGCAGGTGTCCGACTATTACCGGATTGGCGGAAAAGATATTTATGTAATTCTGAATTGTCTGGGACTGGACGCATATCTGGGATGGAATACGAAAGAAACGGACAGTTATCTGGAAGAACTTGTGAGGGAGACTACAGATTCATAATTTCATGCAGATATTCTTTGACATAACTGATCGCGGCGCCCTCGCATCGGAGCGCTTTCTGATTCTGTCCCTGACGGATAAAACGCTGTTCCGTAGGAAAGGCAGATTTTTCAGATGCATAACGGTGCAGAGTATCGATATCTTCTTCCGTAAGATACGGAGAGAGCGTACCGCCGATCAGTACCGGATAATCAATAAACATACGCAGGTTATTAATGGCAGCCGCAAGATTCAGGAGATAGGTATTCCAACATTCCTGACAAGTGCGGTTGCCTTTTCTTAATTCTTCAAAAAATGTATGCAGATGCCCGGTCACGTCAATAAGCGGCTGTGTAGAACAGTAAGTTTCCATGCAGCCACGGCGGCCGCAGTAACATGGGCGACCATTCGGAATCAGAGTCATATGCTCAAAGACACCACTCTTCAGATCTGTGCCTTTAAGAGAGCTACGGTTTACAATCAGTGCACCGCTTAGATGACTGCGGATATTCAGGTAAATGAAGTCCTTCAAAGAAGGATGAGACCACAGTTCAAACTGCGCGGCAGCTTCCGCATCGTGGAAAAATTTGCACGGGTACGGCAGATGATCTGTAAATACAGAAATATGAAGTCCTGTACAATTTAAAATCTTACCGTAAGTGACAGTCGTTCCGTCTGCAGAAATCAGTCCCTGGAGTACAATGCCGACTCCAAGGATTTTTTTATGGTCAATTTTATTTCCGTTAATAAAATGTGTAATGCTGTTACAGATATTCCGGAAATAAGAATCTTCGTTGACAAAACCAATTTCATAGCATGCCGTGCAGATCGTATTCCCGTACAGGTCAATTGCCGTAATTTCATAAGAGTCCTGCAGTAACTCGACACCGATGGAGATCTTAGAATCCGGGATAAATACGATCGCATTCGCTTTTCGTCCGCCGGTGGATTTGTAATAGCCGCTCTTCTCAATCAGCCCTTCTTCGGAACACTCACGGATCAGATTGATCACGGTCGGACGGCTCAGATGCAGCAATTCACATAAAACCTGTTGCTGACTGGATTCGTTTTCATAAATATGGCGGAGAAGTGCCTGCTTGTTATTCTTTTTTACATCAGATGTTGTCATTGGACTCATAATCGCACCTCATTCAAATTCGTTCTTAAAGGAAGTATATCACAAAATTAGATGGACAATGATAGTGCAAAGTGCATAAAAAATGAAAAAAATAATAGTAAATTTGTGATAATTGACAAAAATAGAAAAAAGAAATACACTTATGTAAAAGAGGTTTACAGAAGTAAATTAAAAAAGTGACGAAGAAGATTTGAATCAAGGAGGAAAAGAAATGAGCAATTTACCAGAGAAAATGAAAGCAATCGTTGCGTATGCACCTGGAGA